>JALFGC010000037.1 GCA_022777485.1 Bacteroidales bacterium | reverse complement strand
CTGCTGCTGATACTCTCCTTGGGGCTCGGTCTCTTCCTGCTCACGAGGCTGAACATACAGTTGCTGCCGAAGGCGGAGCGCGAGTGCTTCGCCGTGGAGATACACTTGCGCGAAGGGTCGCCGATAGAGGAAACGGCGCTGGTGGCTGACTCGCTGGCGCGTGTGTTGCAGCAGGACCCGCGCGTGAAGTCCGTAACCTCCTTCGTTGGGCAGGCATCGCCTCGTTTCCATGCCGTCTATACCCCCAACATGGCAAAGCCGAGTTATGCGCAGTTCATCGTCAACACCATCTCCTGCAACGCCACGCTGGAGGTCATCCGCGAGTATGGTCCGCGCTATGAGAACCACTTCCCCAATGCCTATATCCGCTTCAAGCAGGTGGACTACCAAGCGGCGAAGAACCCCGTGGAGGTGCGCTTCAAGGGGGGCGACTTAGAGCAGATGGCAGTGCTCGCCGACTCGCTCAAAGCCTTCATGGCGCAGCAGCCGGAGATGACATGGGTGCACTCCGATTACGACCAGTTCAAGCGGCAGGTGCGCATCGTGCTCAAAGAAGACGAAGCCACGCGCTTAGGCATCACGCAGACCCAACTCTCGCTCTACCTCGCCACGCTCCACAGCGGCACCACCATGACCACTCTTTATGAGGACGACTATCCACTCCCCGTGGTGCTGTACATGGCGGAGCAAGAAACCAAGAGCCAAACTTGTCCCGACTTGTCGGGAGAACAAGGAGACGCAAAATTGTCAAGTAGTAAATGGTCAAATAGTCAAATAGAGAGCTTGCTCATCCCCACCAATATCCCCTCCCTTTGGGTGCCGCTCAGGCAGGTCGCCACGCTTGAGCCCGCTTGGCATCGTGCCTCTATCACCCACTACAACGGCATCCCTACCATCACCGTGGGTTGCGACCTGCGGGGCAACACCAGTTCCGTTGCCGCGGAGAAGAAAGTGAAGCAGTGGATTAGTACCCACATGACCGACCTCCCCGAGGGCGTTACCATCTCCTACGGCGGCTTGTCGGCGGTCAATAATGAGATGGTGCCGCAGATACTATGGTCGGTGGTGGCGGCGCTGTTGGTGATGCTGGTGCTCTTGCTCTACCATTTCGGCAAGGTGCCGTTGGCGCTGCTCACCCTCTCCAGTGCGCTGCTATGTATCTACGGCGCGTTCCTTGGCTTGTATATCTTCCGATTGGATATCAGTATCACGGCGTTCTTGGGCTTGGTGGCACTCATAGGCGTGATTGTGCGCAACGCAATAATGATGTACGAGTACGCGGAGGAGTTGCGCAAGACCAAGCACCTCTCTGTCCGCGATGCCGCCTACGAAGCGGGCTTGCGCCGTATGCGCCCTATCTTCCTCACCTCCGCCACTACGGCATTGGGCGTCATGCCGATGATTATCGCGCATACCAGTCTATGGATGCCGATGGGCGTCGTCATCTGCTTCGGCACTATCTTCACCCTCCCCCTCACCGTGACTATCCTCCCCGTGATGTATTGGAAACTGATGGGAAAACGACCCTCTAAATCTCCCTTAAAGGGAGACTTCAAGGCGGGCAAATCCGAACAGACTTTTAGCAAACCTCTCCTAACCATCCTCCTCTGCCTCCTCTGCTGCCTACCTATTTCTGCAAATAATGCTTACACCGACAGTGTAGTTTCTATAGACGAAGGTAATCTATCTACCCCCTCCCTTTGTAGGGAGGGCAGGGGTGGGTCCTCTACCCCCTCCCTTTGTAGGGAGGGCAGGGGTGGGTCCTCTACCCCCTCCCTTTGTAGGGAGGGCAGGGGTGGGTCCTCTCTCTCCCCCTTTAAGGGGGAGCCGGAGGGGGTCTTGGAGCCGGAGGGGGTCTTAACCCTCGACTCCTGCCTTGCGCTCGCCCGCCGAAACAACCCCGAACTGCGGAAAGCCGCTCTCGAGGTGGAGAAAGCCAAGCAGGTGAAGCAACAGGCGTTCACCAACTACTTCCCGCAGGTGAGTGCCTCGGCGTTGGGCTACCATGCGCTGAACCCGCTGGTGGACATTGGGCTGACCGATATCGGCAATGCCAACACCCGCGAGTTGCTGCAAGCGCTGTACGAGGAGTTTGGCGCGTCGCTGGGCTTGCAGAACCACCTTGCCCTCTTCCAATATGGCTATACGATGGGTGTTACGGCGGTGCAGCCTCTGTATGTGGGGGGTAAGGTCGTGGCCGGCAACCGCCTTGCTAAGGTGGGTATTCAAGCGGCAGAACTGCAACGCGAAGTGCAGGAGCGCGATGTGCTGGAAGAGGTGGAGGAGAGTTACTGGCTCATCGTGGGCTTGCAGGAGAAGCAGCAGACCGTAGAGGCGGTGGCTACCCTGCTCGACACGCTCCATTACACCGTGCAGACTGCAGTCAATGCGGGATTAGCACTGCCCTCCGACCTCCTGCAAGTAGAGATTAAGCAGAGCGAGATACGGCGCACCCGCCTCCAATTGGAGAGCGGTCTCCGCCTCGCTAAACGCGCCCTCGCCCTCGCCATCGGAGTGGAGGATGACATCGTCCTATCCACGGACCCCCTCCAACTCCCCCTACAAAGGGGGAGAGTAGATGAATTACCTTCGTCTATAGATACGAATCTTTCCCCCTCCCTTGTAGGGAGGGACGGGGCGGGTCCTCTTTCCCCCTCCCTTTGTAGGGAGGGATGGGGAGGGTCTTCCCCCGAGCACGACCTGCTTGCCCTTCAAGTGGAGGCGGCGCAACTGCAGAAACGCATGGTGCTGGCGGACGCTCTGCCGCAGGTGGCGATAGGGGCAAACTATAGTTATGGCAAGTTCCAAGCCGACATCCTCCACAACGGTTTCGGCAGCGAGACGGGCAACGGGCTGCTGTTCGTGAGTGTGAAAGTGCCGCTCACCGAGTGGTGGAAAACAGGGCATAAGCTCAAGGAGCACTCGCTGGCGGTGGAGCAGGCGCGGATAGAGCAGGAGCACCTCTCCGCGATGCTTGACCTCCGCACGCAGCAGGTATGCGACCAACTGCAGCAGGCTATCCTCATGGTCTCGGAGCAGGAGCAGGTGCTGCAGAAAGCGCAGCAGAACTACCAACTCATGCAGGCGAACTACCAAGCCGGTATGGCGACGCTCACCGACCTGCTCACCGCGCAGACCACGCTCCTCAAGGCGCAGAACGACCTCACCGATGCCATCATCGCCTACCGCGTCTCCGCGCGCCGCTACGCCGACCTCACCCGCTCTAACCGTAACCGCTTCTCGGTATCGAATCCCTCCCCCTTTAAGGGGGAGCCGGAGAGGGTCTCCCACAAAGCGCAGCAGTTCACCTCCCACCAATATGCCTCCGCTATAGACCATAGCGAGCGCCATACCCTAAACCTACAGAAATACGACATTCCTTTCCCCTTCCATAGTTTTTGGTGATTAGAGCGACGGAACGACCGCGCTTTCGCGCTGAAAGACAAAAGACCGCTCACTTTGTTCGCTGTAAGACTGATATGGTCTCAGAAATGGTATCCTCTGCAAAAATCCCATGAATCTCGTGAGCGTCAGCGAACAGGAATAGGAAAACTCCTTGCTGCGGGCTACGCCCTTGCAGAGATGAGGAAGGATTCTTAGCGGATGTTGGTAAATCAGTCTTTCAGTGAAACGGTCGGACAATGAAATGGTCGTTCAGCGAAGCGGTCTAATAAACCCTTAATTACCAACAAATTAACCTTTACAACTATGGACGTATCAATTGTAATACTTACCCTTGTATTCTTGGCAATGTTTCTTGTGCCATTTCTTACCATCAGCATCATGCAGAAAGTAAAAGAGCACAAGAAGCGCAAGGAGACCCATCCAAAAGCATAAACGCTGTAAGCAAGGCGGGGACTTCCCGCTAATAGAATGAAACGAGTGGCTGCCTAACATGTTGAGTTCGGCAGCCACTTTTGGCTTGAGGGGATGGGGAGGTCGCAGAAGGGGGAAAATCTTAAAAATAGTACATTTTCGGGGTGTTTTCCCCTCTCTTCCGACCCGCGATAAACCCGCGATAAACCCGCGATAAACACCAGAGATGGTCGCGGTGTTGAAAATCTTAATTATCGTACTGTATTGTTGCGTAGTGGGGCATAAAAATAGTTTCAGGTTTCAAGTTTGGGTGGTAAGTGAATGAACACTTGCACAAAAGCCTGAAACTTGAAACCTGAAACAGATAGAGTAGGGTATCTTTAGCCTCCGAAGTTATCGAAGCGAATCATGTCGTCTTCTACGCCGAGAGAGTGGAGCAGGTCAACCACCGTCTTGGACATCATAGGAGGTCCGCAGAGGTAGTACTCGATATCTTCGGGTGCATCATGCTGCTTGAGATAGGTGTCGCCCATCACGGGAGCAATGAAGCCCGGCGTATATTTCACGCCGAGAGCGTCTGCCTTGGGGTCCGGTCGGTCGAGCGCCAAATGGAAATGGAAGTTGGGATACTCCTTCTCCAATGCGAGGAAATCGTCCATGAAGAAGACTTCGTCGATGGCACGTGCACCGTAGAAATAGTGCATCTCGCGGTCGCGTGTGTGCAGGGTCTTGAGCATGTGCATGATTTGTGCGCGGAGCGGAGCCATACCTGCACCACCACCTACCCAAATCATCTCGCGCTTGGAATCGAAAACAGGGTGGAAGTCACCGTAAGGGCCCGACATCGTTACCTTATCACCCGGCTTGAGCGAGAAGATGTAAGTCGAAGCGATACCGCAGGGCACATCTTGGAACTCGGGACCATTCGGGCATTGCTCTTTCGGTTTGAACGGCGGGGTAGCGATACGCACGGTCAGCGTAATGATATCGCCTTCGTCGGGGTAGTTCGCCATCGAGTAGGCACGGATAGTGGGCTCGGTATTCTTTTGGTGCAAACCAAAGAGACCGAATTTCTCCCATGCCGGCACATACAGGTCGCCAATCATTTCACGGTCGAAATCCTTGTAGTGGATGTCGTATGCAGGAATCTTGATTTGTGCATACGAACCTGGAATAAAGTCCATGTGCTCTCCCGGGGGCAACTGCACCTTGAACTCCTTGATGAACGTAGCCACGTTCTTGTTCGAGATGACGGTGCACTCCCATTCCTTCACGCCGAGTACGGACTCGTCAATCTTCAACGCGAGGTCGTTCTTCACCTTCACTTGGCAGCCCAAACGCCAATGGTCTTTCTGCTGCTTGCGGGTGAAATGCACGGTCTCGGTAGGCAGAATCTCGCCGCCGCCTTCCAGCACTTGGCACTTGCACTGTCCGCACGAGCCTTTACCGCCGCAGGCAGAAGGCAGGTGCACACCCGCTGCGCCCATCGCACTCAGCAGCGTACCGCCGGCAGGAATATGGTATTCCTTGTCGCCGTTCACCACTACTTTCACATCGCCCGAAGGCACTAAATACTTCTTTGCCAGCAAAAGGATGCCAACCAGTAGCAGGATAACCGCAAGGAATACCCCAACTGCGCTAAGAATTGCTATATAATTCATATCTGTTGTCCTCCTATCATTAAATGTTAAGCCCCGAGAAGCACATGAAAGCCATCGCCATCAGACCTACGGTGATGAAGGTGATGCCCAGTCCTTGCAGGGGTTTGGGTACATCGTTGTATTCCATCTTCTCGCGGATGCCGGCAAGGCAAACGATAGCCAGCAACCATCCCAAGCCGGAGCCGAAAGCATAAGCAAAGGCATCGCCGATGTTCGCAATCGCTTTCACATTCTCAGGGTCAAGGATGATACGCTGCTGCATGAAGAGCGAGCCACCCATGATGGCGCAGTTAACGGCAATCAACGGTAGGAAGATACCCAGCGCCGCATAGAGTGACGGCGAGTATTTCTCCACAATCATCTCCACCAACTGCACGATAGCGGCAATCACGGCGATAAAGAGGATGAACGACAAGTAACCCAAGTTCAGCGGGTTCAACACATACACTTGCAGCAGATAGTTCACCGGCAGGGTGATGAGTAGCACGAAGGTAACGGCTACGCCCAATCCCGCACTGGTCTTTACATCTTTCGACACGGCAAGGTACGAACACATACCCAAGAAGTATGCGAAAATCATGTTGTCAGCGAATATGCTGCGAACAAATAGACTTAATGCATGTTCCATAGATTAATGATTATTTTGACCGCTTCGCTGCCTGACCACTTTGTTGTCCGACCGCCTACGGCTGAAAGACTGAATTAGTGTAATATCGGTTGCTGATTAGTAGAGAGTTTATGGCGGAACGACATAATAAGTTGTTGTTCTTTGACAATGAGGTCTTGTAATGTTGCCGATTGCTCGTGGTCAAAGTATCCAATGCGTTCACAAAGAATAACTTGTGTATGCAATTCATAGGATGAACCAAGCGCAATACTCAGGAAATGACAAAACTCCTTATCAGTATCTCTACCTGCCCCTTCTGCAATGTTGGAAGGAATGGATACGGCTGCACGGGTCATTTGTGAAACAATGCCATACTTTTCATGGGATGGAAATTGGCTTGTCGCATTATATATGGTTTGTACTAAATCCATACTTTCTGACCATATTTTAAGGCGCATATAATTGTGCATCTTATAGCAGTCGTTGGTAATTCAGTCGTTCAGTTCGAAGAACGGTCGTTTAGTGCAACGGTCGTTCAGTGAGCGAAGCGAACGGTCTATTAGTCTTTATTTAGGCCTCTGTGAGCCCAAATGATACATCCTACCAAAATAAGTGCCATAGCCGGCATCATCATCATACCGCAGTTCTCGTAAACGCCGCCGTTGGCGATATACCAACTCTCCGGAATCACGCGGAAGCCGAGCAGGGTGCCCGAGCCGAGCAACTCGCGGAAGAAAGCGACAATCACAAGGATGATAGCGTAGCCGAAGCCGTTGCCGAGACCATCAAGGAACGAATCCCATACTTTGTTGGTCATAGCGAATGCCTCCAAGCGACCCATCAAGATACAGTTGGTGATAATCAGTCCGATATACACGCTCAGCTGCATAGCAATGTCGTAGGCAAAGGCTTTCAGAATCTCGCTCACGAGCGTTACCAGCGCAGCCACTACCACTAATTGCACAATGATACGGATACGCATCGGTATTGTCTTGCGAATCAGTGAGATAATCACGTTAGACATCGCCACGATGATAGTAACGGCAATACCCATCACCAACGCGGGCTTCAGTTGCACCGTTACCGCCAGCGCGGAGCATATACCCAACACCTGTACTACCACAGGGTTGTTCAAGTTCAAAGGACCCAGCAGGGTGTCTTTTGTTTTCTGAGATAGTGCCATATTATTCTCCCTCCGTTTGTTCGCAAGCCTCCTCGCAGCAAGTAGCCGGAGCAACCTCCTCTGCCTCGCAGCATGTAGCCTGACAAGGTTTATTACACATCTTATTCAAGAAATCAGCATATTCGCCTAAGTTGCTGAGCAACATATCGCTTACGCCCGTCGAGGTGATGGTTGCGCCGGAGATAGCATCCACCTGCTCCTGACCTTCTGCCAGTTTGCCGGATTTCAGCACTGCCACCGACACCACTTCTCCGTCCGCATTCTTGATATGCTTACCGTTGAATTGGTGGCGGAATTTCTCCGTTACAATCTCAGCACCCAGACCCGGGGTCTCGCTCTCGTGGTTGAAGTTCACACCGAAGATGGTGTTCTTGTCCGCGTCAAGCGCGAGGTAGCCTCCGATGCCGCCCCATAGACCGGCGCCATGCAGTTTCAGTACGAACTTCGTCTCGCCCTCAATGTTCGCTACGAATACCGGTGCCCCATTCACGTCCAGCGTATCCACAACAAGGCGCTGATACAAAGCCGCGGGGTCGGTCTCGGAATAGTCTTGATTGAGCGCCACGAGAATCTGCTTCTGTTGGTCAAGCAGCACATTGGCTTGCTGACGCGGGCTCAGCACTTGGCTCACCACAGCGAGCAACACTGCCACCAGCACTACTATCACCGTTGCGTAGGCGAAGGTATAGAGATTGCCGTTGGTGTTCAGCCCTTTCTTTTCTTCTACAAAGACACCTTTCTGATGACACTGCGGGCATTCTTCGGGCGCTTTGTCTCCCGTGTACACATAGCCGCACACGGAGCATACATATTTCTTTTCTGCCATAGTCGTTCCTTATTTAACAGTTGCGCGTTTCATACGGCGTTTGATGTTCACTTGCACTACGCACCAGTCAATCAGCGGTGCGAAAGCGTTCATCAGCAGGATAGCGAGCATCATACCCTCGGGGTAACCCGGGTTGAGCACACGAATCACTATCGCCATGAAACCAATCAAGAAACCATAAATCCATTTTCCGCATTCCGTGCGCGCCGAGGTAACGGGGTCGGTAGCCATGAACACAGCGCCGAAAGCGAAGCCGCCGGTTACCAAGTGCATGTACCACGGGTAGTTAGCCGCTGCCGTATCCGGACCGCAAGCATTAAACAGCCATGCCGTCAGCGCGCCACCCACGAAGATGCTCAGCATCGTCTTCCACGAAGCCACGCCCGTTGAGATGAGCAGCAGTGCACCTAATAGGATTGCCCAGCAGCAAGTCTCGCCCACCGAACCGGGAATCAAGCCGTTGAAGGCATCCCAGAAGCCTACGGGCAGGAGGTTGGCTTCCGTCGTGGTAGCCACTTGTGTCAGCGGAGTAGCCCCCGAGAATCCGTCCACCAGCGTCTTGCCGCCGTCCCAGCCCCAAGTGCCGCCTGTGCGGACAAAGGCTTGGTCGCCCGTCATGTGCGTAGGATAAGCAAAGAAGAGGAACGCGCGCGTGATAAGCGCCACATTGAAGATGTTGTAGCCCGTACCGCCAAACACCTCTTTCGCGAAAATCACCGCAAAAGCCGTAGCGATAGCCACCATCCACAGCGGGGTGTTGATGGGCACTATCAGCGGAATCAAGATACCGGTTACCAAGAAACCCTCTTGAATCTCCTCTTTCTTCCATTGTGCCACTGTGAACTCAATACCGAGACCGGTGATGTAACTAACTAAGATATAAGGCAGTACAGCCAAGAAGCCAAAACCGAATGCCTTCCAGAAGAGTGCACTCGTCAAGCCGCCGCGAACCAACTCGCCGGTTGCCAGCAGGTGCTGATAACCTACGTTGTACATACCGAACAGCAGCGCGGGCACCAATGCCAACACCACCAGAATCATCGTACGTTTCGAGTCGCTACCATCGTGTATCTGTGCCCCCACACGCTTTGCCGTAGTGTTCGGCGTGAAGAGGAAGGTCTCAAAACCGTCGTACACCGAGTGTAGCCAATGCAACTTCCCGCCTTCATCGAAGGTCGGACGAAGTTTCTCTGTCAATTTATATAAACCCTTAAACATATTACTCTACTTCGTTTTTGAGGTTATCCAATGCTGCCCGAACGATGGCTTGCAGCGGCATCTTGCTCGTGCAGACATACTCGCACAGCGCAAAATCCTCGGGTGCCACTTCGTAGGCACCCAACTGCTCCATGCGGTCAAGATTGCCCGCAATCATCGCCTTTATCAGGTATTCGGGGTAAATATCCATGGGGAACACTTTGTCGTACTCGCCGCTCACGATGATAGCGCGGCGACCGCCTTTCAAGCGTGCATCCCAGTTGTATTCTTTCTGTCCGAAGAGGCGTTGCAACGGCTTCGCAGGGTCAGTGCAGCTGGCGTTGAAATCGCCGAAGCGCGGAATCAACCAACCCATGAACTCATGCGTCTCGCTGCCCTCGTCCAGCGCGGTGAACTGGTTGTCATAGACGGAAATCATCTCGTCCAAGCCTACCTGATGTCCGCTCAGCGGGTTGCCTGCCACATAGCGCACGGGCTCGCCGCTCTGCACATTGCAGCCGAAGACTGCGCTCACCGGCATACCGGGCAACACCCTGTAGTACTGCGGGGTAGCCGCCAACGGACCCGTCAGCGCCACCAACTTCTGCATATCAACGATGCCTTTGGTGAACAGACGCCCGATGATGGCAAGGTCTTGCACGTTAATCGTCCATACCGTCTCGCCCTTGGCGATAGGTAGCACATGGTTAATCTGCACGCCAACATTGCCTGCGGGGTGGGGACCTGCCACCTCAAACAAGGTGCAATCTTTCAACTCGCGGAACTCAATGGCTTTCGCCCCTGCCTGAATACCCACATACACAGGAGCGATGGTTGCCAACTTGCTCACCGCCGCTTGCAGGTCGGTCAACTGACCTTTCAGCACCCACTCGTAATTCGGAGCCGCTGGAGCCGTGTCGAAGGTAGAGATGAATACCGCTTTCGGAGTCTTGTTCGGCAGCGCGATGCAGTCGTACGGACGTTGCTTAATCAGGCTCCACAAGCCCGAATACAAGAGCAGCCCTTTCGGGTCTTGCGTCTTGTCGAACGTCTGATACGCAATCGTCTCATCTGCCTCAATGTCTATCGACATCACCTTGCGACGGTCGCCGCGAACAATCGCTGCCACCTTGCCGCTAACCGGCGATGTGAAGAACATCTCCTCGAACTTCTTGTCGTGAAACAGCGGACTGCCGGCTTTCACGAGGTCGCCTTCTTTCACCAAGAGTTTAGGCTTGATGCCGGCGAAGTGGTCAGGAACAATGTGGTAAACGGCAGGACGACGAACGCTCCCTATCGTCTCCGCTGCACGCCCCTCAAAAGGAATGTTCAAACCACGTTTCAGTTTGATTTGTTGCATGTTATGAATTGTTTGTTTAGTTTTATGGTCTAATGCATTTCACCTCCATAGGGTCATCTCTCAAAACGCCCGCAAAGTTACAACTTTTTTCCGACATACGCAAATATCTTGTGCATTTTGTTCAAAGCACTTTGCAAAATGGAACAAGTGCTGTGTCATATTCGGTGGAAAGGACCTAAATGCACACTTTTTGTACATTTATTTCGCGTTTAGGTGCCATTTTCGGCAAGAATACTTGCACATCTCGAAAAAAAACCGTACCTTTGCAACCCCAAAAAGGGAAATGCACTTAGAGACACAAAAGAAATAAAAATCACACAATAACGAAATCAATCTCACAACCAAAAACTTCTCCCTTCGCGGGAGGGTAGGAGGGTCTTAATTATGAACGCCAAAGTAAATCGTTTGCGCATTATCACCCAGATACTGAATGCGCAAGTCATCGCAAATCAAGAGCAACTGACGCAAGCCCTTCGGCTTCAAGGGATAGAAGTTACGCAGGCTACCTTGAGTCGTGACCTGCGCGACCTGCGTGCGGAGAAAAAAGTCATGGACGACGGTAGGCAGAAATATGTAATCCCGCCCGACCCTGTCGTAGAGCAGAAGGTCCTTGGAATTGACTCCAACTTAGCGAAGATGTCCATCCGCAGCATTGAATTTAATGGTGTCTTAGCCGTTGTGAAGACCCGTCCGGGCTTCGCCAATGCCGTGGCATACGATATCGACACGCGTGGGGATGAGGTCGTGTTAGGCACCATAACGGGTGACGACACTATCCTCGTCATTCCCCGCGAAGGGATTTCCCGCGAGGAGATGGAGCACTTTCTCAACGCCGACCGCTAAGGGTCTCCGCCGTTGCGCCTTGCGGGGCGGGGGAGCGGCAGGGAAATCTTAATAATCGGACATTCGGGATATCGGATTGGCTTGCGGACGACCCGCGACCGACCCGCGGGGGACTCGCGAAAAACACGCGATAAGGTCTCGGCGGGGGAGCGGCAGGGAAATCTTAACAATCGTACTTTTTTAGGGACGGAACAAGGGACGCAGGGACAGTATTGGAAGAAGGCGAAAGTGAGACAGTGAGACAGCGAGACAGCAGTTTCCTAAAATATATATATGTGCGTGCGCGCGCGTGAATTTATGGAAACTGCTGTCTCGCTGTCTCGCTGTCTCACCTCTCCCATAAAAAAAAAAGACCGCCCGACCCTTCGGTCAAGCAGTCTCGATATCAATGAAGCGACTCTATGATACGCTTACATCCGTTCAGGCACCTCGATGCCGAGTAGCGCCATCGCGCGAGCAATCACCCTTGCCACCTCTGCCGAGAGCGCAATACGCAGCGCGCGCTTGTCGGCATCGGGCTCGTTGAGGATAGAATAATCATGGTAGAATGAGTTAAAATCGCACGCCAGCGCGTAGGCGTAGTTGCAAATCACCGCGGGCGAGAACTCGTCGCCCGCCTGCTTCACCACGGCAGGGAAGTCGCACAAGCGTTGTATCAGTCCCAACTCCTTCTCGTTCAGACTAACTCCCGAATCGTAATTCGTAAATCGTAATTCGTCCATCCCTTGGGCTTTGCGTAGCACAGACTGAATACGCGCGTAGGTATATTGGATGAACGGTCCCGTGTTGCCGTTGAAGTCAATCGACTCCGCGGGGTTGAAGAGCATGTTCTTGCGCGGGTCAACCTTCAAGATAAAGTATTTCAGTGCCCCGAGTCCCACCTTGCGGGCTATCTCCTCTGCCTCGGCGGGGGTTACATCGGGCAGGGTGTTCACCTTGTCCTTGCTGATTTCGCGGGCGTCTTGTATCATCGCCGCCATCAGGTCATCAGCGTCCACCACCGTGCCCTCTCGGCTCTTCATCTTGCCGTTCGGCAGTTCCACCATACCGTAGGAGAAGTGTACCAACTCCTTGCCGAAGGGGAATCCTAATCGGTCTAACAGGATACTCAGCACCTTGAAGTGATACTCCTGCTCGTTGCCCACCACGTACACCATCTTGTCTATCGGGTAGTCTTGAAAACGCAGTTTGGCGGTGCCGATATCCTGCGTCATATAGACGGAGGTGCCGTCCGTGCGCAGCAGCAGTTTCTCGTCCAAGCCGTTCTCCGTCAGGTCTGCCCACACGGAGTTATCCGCGCGGCGGTAGAACTTACCCTCCGCCAAGCCGCGCTCCACCTCTTTCTTGCCTTCGAGGTAGGTGTTGCTCTCGTAGTAAATCTTATCGAACGACACGCCCATCTGCTTGTAGGTCTCGTCAAAGCCGGCATACACCCAACTGTTCATTTTTTCCCAGAGGGCGCGTACCTCGGCGTCGCCTTGCTCCCATTGGAGTAGCATCGCCTGCGCCTCTTTCATCAGCGGCGCCTCTTTCTTCGCCTGCTCCTCGTCCATGCCGCCTGCTACGAGTTCTGCTACCTGCGCCTTGTACTCCTTGTCGAAGCGCACATAGTAGTCGCCAATTAGGTGGTCGCCTTTCTTCCCGCTCGTCTCGGGAGTCTCGCCGTTGCCGAACTTCAGCCAAGCCAGCATCGACTTGCAGATGTGGATACCGCGGTCGTTCACGATGTTCGTCTTCACCACCTGCCAGCCGTTGGCTTCCTGAATCTGCGCAATGGAATAACCCAGAAGGTTATTGCGCACATGCCCGAGGTGGAGCGGCTTGTTCGTGTTCGGTGATGAGTACTCCACCATCATCAGCCCGCGTTTCTCCGTGCTGTCACCATAATGCTCGTTGGCAGCCATGTCGCGCAACTGCTCCAGCCAGAAAGCGTCGCTAATGCTCAGGTTCAGAAAACCCTGCACAGCGTTGAACGTACTGACTATCTGTCCGTTCTCCACTAACCATTGTCCCAACTCCGCTGCCACCTGCGCGGGGGCTTTGCGGGCTGCCTTCACAAACGGGAACACCACCACAGTGATATTTCCCTCGAACTCAGGGCGAGTCTTCTGCAACTGCACTTGCTGCGGTGCAGCATCAATATCATAGAGTGCCTTAACCGCCTTGATTACTAACGATGAAAGGGTTTGTTCTATTGTCATGGGAATATATTTTTTTTCGTCTCAATAATATCTTTAACCTCTATAGATTACACAATTTCTCTTTCAGTACCAGCGTCGTTGAGTCAAACGCCGCCTTGTACTTCGCGGGCACGGGCTCCACGGGCGGCGACTCCATCTTCAGCGGGTCAATAGGCGTCCCGTTCTTCCACACGCGGAAGTCCAAGTGCGGACCTGTGGACGACCCGCTGCTCCCCACATAGCCAATCACCTCTCCCTGCTTCACGCGATTGCCCACGCGCAGGTCTTTCGCGTACTTGCTCAGGTGCAGGTACGCCGTCGTATAGGTGCTGTTGTGCCGTATCTTCACTGTGTGCCCGCCGCCGCCTTTGTAGCCTTTCTCCACCACCGTGCCGTCGCCTATCGACACCACGGGTGTGCCCGCGGGCGCCGCATAATCTACGCCCGTATGTGGCCGCACAATCTTATATATCGGGTGCCTGCGCGCGTAGGTGAAGCGGCTGGAGATACGCTTGTAGTTCAGCGGTGCCTTCAAAAACGCCTTGCGCAGGCTGTTCCCCTGCTCATCAAAATAGCCGCTAATATCCTCGTTCTCATACCAATACGCTTCCTGCCAACGCCGTCCGTGGTAGAAATGCGCGGCGTAGATACTGCCTATGCCAATCCGCGTGCTGTCCACGAACTGCTCTTCATAATACACGCGTACCGAGTCCCCCTTCTGCAAACCGAAGAAGTCTATCGTCCATGCGTATATCTCGCTCAGTTCCAGCGCCAGGTCCACGGGCAGGTCGTTTTCCACCATCGCGTTCCACAGGCTGCTCTCTATCGTCGCCTGCGCCCTCCGCTCCACCAACTGAATAGGCTTCTCGAAGTGCTCCACATGCAGCGAGTCCGTCAGGTGTAGCACCTTCGCAGTACGAATATCGGGCTGATACAACCAATAGCAGAGTACGCTATCGGGCTGATATAGTGCTAAATAGCGCTTGCCTGCTCGTATCTGCCGCACATCAAACTGCGCTTTGTCCAGCGTCAGCACACCGCTCATCTGCCGAGTAGTAGCACCGCAACGCTTGAGTATCCCGCCTAAGGTCTCACCCTCGCGCACATAACCCGTGTCCACACGGAAAGAGTCGATAGGAATACCGTACTCATACCGCACAAACACACTATCGTCGCAAGGCGTTTCCTCCTCGTAGCGACCCTCGCCCCGCTGCCCGCAACTGCTCAACACCAGCAGACAGCACAATATATAATATGGAAAATGTTTCAAAGGATGAACTAAAAAAGGTTTGTTTGACCGCTCCACTGACTGACTTGTTTTGCTAACATCCGCAAAAAATCCTTCTTCATCTCTGCAAGGGCGTAGCCCGTAGCAAGGGTGTTATTATTGTCCTGCTCGCTGACGCTCACGAGATTTATGGGATTTTTGCAGAGAATATTGTCCGACCACTTCGTTGTCCGACCGCTTCGTTGTCCGACTTATTTACTATATCAGTCTTTCAGCGAACGATGTGAGCGGTCTTTTGTCTTTTAGCGTCAGCGGTCTTTCAGTCGTTAGACGGTCTTTTTCGGATACTTTCTCGTCCACGACGACACTTTTAGCCGAATCACACCCAACAACGCCTCCGAGAATATCCCGCCCGACATCTTGCTCGTTCCCAGTACGCGGTTCACAAAGATAATCGGCACCTCTTTGATACGGAAGCCGCACTTGTAGGCGGTGAACTTCATCTCTATCTGGAACGCATAACCTTTGAAGCGTATCTTGTCTAACTCTATGGTCTCCAGTACATTGCGGCGATAGCATACGAACCCGGCGGTCGTGTCGCAAACGGGCATACCCAGCACAAAACGCACGTACTTGCTGGCGAAGTAACTCATCAGCACGCGCCCCATCGGCCAGTTCACCACATTCACACCCGTTACATAGCGGCTGCCTATCGCTAAGTCTGCGCCCTCGTTGGCGCAGGCGTCGTACAACTTGAGCAGATCTTGCGGGTTGTGGCTGAAGTCTGCGTCCATCTCGAAGATATACTCCGCTTTGTGTTCTATTGCCCACTTAAAGCCGGCGATATAGGCTGTACCAAGTCCCAATTTCCCTTGACGTTCCACGAGGTGCACCCTGCCGGCATACTTGCCTGCCATCAGACCTTTCACGATGTCCGCCGTACCATCAGGAGAACCATCGTCTATCACCAGCACCTCAAATGCCAGCGGCAGGTTCATCACCGCCGTGATAATCGCTTCGATGTTTTCCTTCTCGTTGTAGGTTGGGATAATCACTAACCGTTCCATATTGCGAATTACTAATTTGTAATTTTTAATTTGTAATGTTTAATTATTTCCGTCGTAAGGCAATTACAAATTAAAAATTAAACATTAAAAATTATACATTCTTGTTCAACACCATCGTTTCGTTCGGCTGCGTTCGCGGTAGCGCTTCCAGATACACATCCTCCCCCGCGTGCACGCCCACTGCCGCAAGCCGCTCCGATACAGTCTGATATGCCACTTCGGGGTCATTGTTCTCTAACGACAAGTGGCACAACCAGATATGCTCCATGCCGCTATGGTAGTTGCGAGCCAGCAATTCCCCGCAGGTTACATTGCTCTGGTGTCCCCGAGGCGACAGAATACGCTCTTTCAGGTAGGTCGGATAAGGACCGTTCAGCAGCATATGCTCGTCGTGGTTGGCCTCTAACACGATGTGGTTCGATGTCTGCAACGCGTACTCCATGTCCGCATTCGGCGAACCGCAGTCCGTGGCTATCATCCATCGTTGCTCCATAAAATCAATCACATAGCCCACGCACTCCGTTGAGTCGTGGCTGATGTCGAAGGTCTGTATCTGCATTACCGGAGTCCCTTCTGCCTCGTGGTGCTCTGCGCACAACAGTGGCAACTCCCAACGCGCACTCTTCTCGAAGTACTTCCGCGAGGTCTTTAACTTCTCCCGCACACCGTAGTTGCGGTCTATACCCTCATGTATCAAAGGGGTGGCGTATATCGGCAGGTGCACGCGCTCGCCCAAAGTCCCCACGGCACGAATATGGTCGGCATGGTCATGCGTCACCAGTACACCCGCGATGTTCGCAAAGTCCAAACCCATACTCCGTAGGTGTTTCTGTATGGTGCGCGCAGAGATGCCCGCATCCACCAAAATGCCTTGCTCGCGAGTCCCCAAATAGTAGCAATTGCCGCTACTGCCGCTCGCTAAACTACGAAATATGAAGTCGTTCCGTCTCATCTTGCACGAATTAGGCGGCAAAGTTACAAAAAATAATTGAGATACGCAAATTATTTTGTCGTTTTTTGCAAATCTGTCCCCAAAATCCACTCTTCCTGCCTTTCGAGCCCGCCATCCAATCAACCTGCCGAATCACTTCCGTCCAATCTGTAAAATTGTCCGTTTTTCGCATAAATCATTTCCGAGTAGCCCTCCGAATAACCCCCGTTTCTGCCTCGAAATACCCCCGAGAAACTCCAAAGAGCATATCGGAACATTATCGGAACATTATCGGAACATTATCGGAACATAAGCGAGACCTTCCCGAGAGAAAAAAGCATCCAAAAACTATCCGAGCCGACTCCATACCGCACATAATAGAATTGTCCAAAACACGCATGGGATTACTCGCAGCGGATATCCCTATTTTGTAAACTCGACTTTGCAAAATAAAGAAAATAGGTAGAATTAGGTTAAAAAGTAGTTCTTTGTATTGCATAGTTCATATAAAAGCAGTACCTTTGCCACAGATTTCCATGAAAACCAAGGAAGGAGGGTGTGGAAATCGATAGTTACACATTATTATTAATAAATCTGTTACAAATCAAAAAAACGATTATGAAAAAGTTAATGTTTATCATGGCAAGCCTTCTGCTGACGATGAATGCTTGCTCGAGCAAGCCCCAAGTAGGGACCTTCAACGAATTACCTGCGCCTGCGCAACAGTTTATCACCACCTATTTCACGCAATCCGACATCGCATGGATTCAGTGGGAGCGCGACGGCATGAGCAAGGAGTACGAGGTCAGGCTCAACAACGGCACATGGATGGAGTTCTACGGCGACGGCTCCTTAGAAACTATCGAATGCAAGCCTAATGCCGTACCCGACGGTATCGTGCCTCCGGCTATCGCAACCTATGTGAGCACGCAGTTTCCTCAGGCCTTCATCGTGAAGTACCACATTGACCGCCGCGAACGAGAGGTAGAACTCAACAACGACTTAGACCTTGTCTTCGACCTCAACGGCAACTTCAAGTACATTGATGACTAAATATTGGGTCAATTTACTATTTGACAATGATGCGCCGCATGGCAATTGTCAAATAGTAAATTGTCAAATTGTCAAATAATCCATGCTTCACCTCGAAAACATCCATAAGACCTACAATCTCGGCACGCCCAACGCGCTCCATGTGCTGAAAGGAATCAGCCTCGACATACACGAAGGCGAGTTTGTCTCTATCATGGGCGCGTCAGGCTCCGGCAAGTCCACGCTGCTGAATATCCTCGGTATTCTTGACAACTACGACGAGGGCAACTACTACCTCTCTGGCAGGCTCATCAAAGACCTCAACGAGACCCAAGGTGCGCGCCTGCGCAACGAGTTAATCGGTTTTGTCTTCCAGAGTTTCAACCTCCTGAATTTCAAGAACGCGCTGGAGAATGTGGCGCTGCCGCTCTACTACAAGGGCGTCCCCCGCAAGCAGCGTTATATGCTTGCCATGGAGCAATTGGAGCGCATGGGCTTGAAAGACTGGGCGCACCATTTGCCCAACGAGATGTCCGGCGGACAAAAACAGCGCGTAGCCATCGCACGAGCCATCGTCGCACAACCGAAAGTCCTGCTCGCCGACGAGCCTACAGGCGCACTCGACAGCAAGACCACCGTGGAGGTAATGGATGTTTTCCGACAACTAAACGCCGAGGGCATCACTACGATAATTGTAACCCACGAACAATCCGTAGCCGACACCACCCAACGAATCATCCGTATCAAAGACGGCAACCTTGTAAATTCGTAATAAGTAATAGGTAATAAGTAATATGCACAGCGGGATGTTAACTATTACCTATTACCGAGCGCAGCGAGATGATAGATTTACTCTCCGAAATACTGCAATCCTTGCGGCGGAATAAGTTCCGCACAGCCATGACGGGCTTCGCCGTGGTGTGGGGTATCTTTATCTTGGTGGTGCTCCTCGGCGTGAGCAACGGGCTGGAGAACGGTATGCAAGCCAACTATGGCAACCGCCTGAGCAACTCTGTGGATATATGGACGCGCTGGACGGACATGGCGTATAAAGGCTTGCCGCGTTGGCGCTATCTCCGCTTCACCGACCGCGAGGCGACGCTCGTGCAGCAGATGCCCGAGGTGGAGTATTTCTCCCGCGTGGCAAGCAACTACCGGCAGACCACTTTCCGCACGGAGGGCGATGAGATGGAGATCATCGGCGTGGAGCCGGACTTCCAACGCATCTACCGCAAGCAGATTCTGCAAGGGCGTTTCCTTGACCCCATAGACATGGCGGAGCACAAGAAAGTGGCAGTGGTGGACGAGCGGGCTATCAAAGCCTTCTCCTGCGAGGCGGAGGAAATAGTCGGGCAGTATGTTACAGTGGGCGATGTGCTCTTCCGCGTGGTGGGCGTATGCGAGCAAGGCGAGAAATGGGACGGTGCCATCGTCTATATCCCGTTTGCCACGCACCAAGCACTATACAGCACCGACAAGAAGTTCGAAAAGATGAGTATGACCTTGCATGCAGGAACGCACGATATCAAGAAAAGAATCTTCTCCCTCCTTGCCCCGCCTATGCAGATTCACCCCGAAGACACCGAGGCAATAGGTATATGGAGCCAAGAGGAGAGCGCGGAGCAGAACCAACAGGCGATGGCGGCTATCCGTCTCTTTATCATCATCTTAGGGCTCTGTACCCTCATCTCGGGTGGGGTAGGAGTCAGCAATATCATGCTCGTGTCCGTCCGTGAACGGACGAGGGAGTTGGGTATCCGCAAAGCCTTGGGGGCACCGCCTGCGACTATCATGCAGAGCGTCGTCGGCGAAGCGCTGGCTATCACCCTCACCTTTGGCGTTATCGGTGTTCTTTTGGGCATGGGCGTGGTGGCTCTTATCGGGCAACTCACCCAAGGCGCAGAGAATCAGATACTGCTCAACCCCTCCGTCAACCTCGCCGTAGTAGCGATTGCCACTACCATCATCGTCTTTATCGGCGTCGTAGCAGGGGCCATCCCCGCCCTCCGCGCGATGAAGATTAAACCGATAGAAGCGATGAGAGAGAAATGATTTTTTGTAATAGGTAATAAGTAATAAGTAATATGCACAGTGAGATATTACTTATTATAGCCCGAAGGGCGAATTACTTATTACCTCGCGAAGCGAGATTATGGATTTCTTTAACGAAATATGGGAAACGATAGCGCGAAACCGTTCGCGTAGCCTCCTCACGGGCTTTGGAGTCTTCTGGGGGATGATGATGCTTCTGCTCTTGGTAGGCATGGGCAACTCCCTTGTGGATGGCATACGCTACCAGTTGACCGGCGTGGCTACCAACTCCTGTATCGTGGGTGCGAACGAGACAGGCAAAGCCTACCAAGGCTTGCAGAAAGGGCGGGCGTGGAACATTCGAAATAGCGACATCCCTTACCTTGAGCGAGAAGCAACGGCAGCCGAAGCCATCGCTTATGTGCGCTTCATCGGCTCGTGGGAGAAGAACACCCACCGCGGCGACAAAGTGGGCAGTTACAATCTCCTTGGCGTGTCCGACAATTTCCAACAGGCGTTGTGTACGCCGCTGCAATACGGCAGGTTCATCAACGAAAAGGATGTGGCGCAGCAGCGCAAGGTGTGCGTTATTGGCGACCAAACCTACCGCGACCTCTTCCCCGAAGGCGGCGATGTTACGGGGCAGTGTATCACCGTGGGTGGGATTCAGTTCCGCGTGGTAGGCGTACAGACACGCAGCGAGAGCCACTTCGGAATAGGAGGCGATACCAACGAGCAAATAAAAATCCCCTTTACCACTGCCCAACGCACCTATGGTGGCAACGATGTTATCCACATGCTCTTCGGCGTAGCCAAGCCGGGTGAGCAGGCAGCTACCGTACTCACGCAGATGAAAGATGTGCTGCGCAGCCGACACACCATTGCCCCCGACGACGACCGTGCTTTCTGGGGACAGGACCTCGGCGCAGAGTTTCGGGCAGTGGACATGCTGATAATGGGACTGACTATCTTGGTGTGGTTCATAGGTTTAGGCACCCTCCTCTCCGGCGCGATAGGCGTAAGCAATATCATGCTCGTTACCATCCGCGAGCGAACCAGAGAGATCGGTATCCGCCGCGCCATAGGGGCTTCTCCTGCCTCCATCGTCGGACAGATACTGGCGGAGAGTACCTTCCTTACTGCCCTGTCGGGGGTATTGGGTATCGTGGCAGGTGTCGGTATCCTGCAAGCCGTCTCCCCGCTGCTGGCGAACAACGAGATGTTCTCTCAAGGCACACAAGTATCTTTCTCCGTAGCCTTTGGCGGATTACTCATACTGATTGCCGTAGGCTTGCTCGCCGGACTCCTGCCTGCCAAACGCGCCCTCGCTATAAAACCCATTGAAGCATTAAACGAAGAATAATATGAAAAACTGGAAGAAATGGACGCTGTTGTCCGTAGTACTGATTGCCGTAGTGGCTGTGTTTGTCTTTCTCTGGCTGCGCTCGCGCCCCGAGCCCGTTTCCTATGAGGTGCTGGCGGTGGAGCGCAGAGACTTGCAGCGCACCACACTCGTTACGGGCAAGGTGGAGCCCCGCGACGAAGTGGCTATCAAGCCGCAGATTTCTGGTATCGTAGCCGAACTGTACAAAGAAGCCGGCGACCAAGTGCGCGTGGGCGACCCTATCGCAAAAATCAAGGTTATCCCCGACATGGCGCAACTGGCTTCGGCAGAGTCGCGGGTAAGGCTGGCGAAGTACAATGTAGAAAACAGCCGCGAGGTCTTCCGTCGCGACTCGGCATTGCTGAGCAAACAAGTCATCTCGCAGGAGACCTACGACAAGAGCCGCTTGCAGTATATCGCCGACTGCGAGGAGTTGCAGGCTGCAGAGGATAACCTGAGCATCACCCGCGACGGCGTGGCAGCGAAGGCAACGGACGGCTTCACCAACACCATTGTGCGCGCCACCATCTCCGGCACCGTGCTGGATGTGCCGGTCAAGGTCGGTAACTCCGTTATCTTGAGCAACACCTTCAACGACGGTACCACTATCGCCACCATTGCCGACATGCAAGACTTGCTCTTCGTGGGCTCTATCGACGAGACGGAGGTGGGCAAACTGCGCGTAGGCATGCAGATGACGCTAGTAGTCGGCGCACTCAACGACCAACGCTTCCCTGCTTCGTTGGAGTATATCGCCCCCAAAGGAACAGAGAGCAACGGCGCGATGATGTTCGAGATAAAAGGGGCAGCAGCGATACCTGACAGCGTGGTGATTAGGGCGGGCTATAGCGCCAACGCCGAGATAGTGCTTGACGAGCGCAAGCAAGTGCTGACCGTGCCCGAGTATGCAGTAACCTTCGAGAACGACAGTACCTTTGTCCAACTGCTCACCGACACTACCCAACAGACCTACACCCGCCATCCCATCACCACAGGGCTGAGCGATGGCATACAGATAGAGGTAACCGACGGACTTACCGCTACCGACCACATCCGCGGCAACGAGACAACAACCGAACAATAAAAAAACTATCCTCTGCAAAAATCCCTAAAATCTCGCGAGCGTATGCGAGTAGGATATAGGAAAATGCCTTGCTGCGGGCTACGCCCTTGCAGAGATTGAGAAGGATTTTGTGCGGATAATATCAGTTCCGATGCACTTTTAATTCCTAATTCATAATTGATAATGCGTTTTCGTTTTCTTATACTCTCTTGTGTACTCCTCTTTACCATAGGTATGGAGGCTGCACCCTACACCTTGCAGCAGTGTATCGACACCGCCTTGGTGAACAACCTCTCTGTGCGCCAACAGGCGAACCGCCTTGCCTCGCAGCGGCTTGCATACAAGCAATCGAAAGCCAATATCTCCCCTGAGTTATACGGCAATATCGGTCAGTCATGGGGCTTCGGACGAAGCACCGGTGCCGACAACATCAGCCGTATACAGAACTCCTCGCAGACATCTTTCAACCTCTCTGCCAACCTAATGCTCTTCGACGGGCTGGCGATGAAGTTCAATATTGATGAGGCAGCGGCAAACATGCAAGCGAGCGAAGCCGACTTGCAGGCGCAGCAACTGCAAATCAAGATGAATGTTACCACGATGTTCCTGCAAGTGTTGCTCTGCCGACAACTCACAGAGACGGCAGCCACCCAATTAGCAGACACGCAAGCGAAGTTGCAGCGCGACTCTGCCCTCGTGGCGGCACAACGACTGGCGTCAGGCGAACTCTATACCCTGCAAGCGCAGGTAGCCAAAGAGCAACTCGCCCTCGTGCAGCAGCAGAACGAACTGCGACTTGCCTTGCTCGACCTCGCACAAGCCATCGACATACAGGATATGGCTTCCTTCGACATAGTCGTATCGGATGCTGACACCCTGCTCCTGCTCCCCCTCTCCGCGCAGGAGGTCTATGATGCCGCACTCACCTACCGCCCTGAGATAACTGCCCTCGAATATACCATTGCTGCGCAGGAGGCTGCCCTCAAGTCCGCCAAAGCCGCCTATTCCCCCACGCTCTCGGCAGGAGCGAGCGTAGGCTCAGGCTATTACAATATGCAGGGCAGCGACAACCTGCCGTTCGCCGAGCAGATGAACGAGAATTTCACCGCTTCCGTCGGGCTCAACCTATCCGTGCCGCTCTACGACCGTATGCAGACCACCACCCGCATGCGTCAGCAGCGACTGGCAGTGGACAACGCCAAGTTGCAACTCGCCCAACAGAAACAGACGCTGCGTAAGGAGATAGACCAAGCTTACTACAATGCCCTCAGTGCGCAACTGGAGGAGCAAAGCGCCATGGAGGCGGAGCGTTCGGCGGCAGAAGCCCTGCGCTATGCCGAGCAGAAGCAGGAGGCGGGCAGAGCATCTGCCTACGAATACCGTGAGGCGAAGAATACCTATGCCCAAGCCCTTGCTACACGCCTGCAAGCCCGCTACAACCTCCTCTTCCGCATACGGATTCTGCACTACTATCAAGGAACACTGTAATTAATACGACCCTCTAAATCTCCCTTCAAGGGAGACTTAATAATAAGTATTGTATAACTAATTTCTCTCAACTCCCTCCCTTTAAGGGAGGGCAGGGGTAGGTCCAAACTTTATTTTATTTATGGAAAGAAAACTAACTCGTTCTGCCAACAAGATGGTTGGCGGTGTATGTGCTGGATTGGCAGAGTATTTCGATATCGACCCCACCGTAGTGCGCGTGGTCTATGCCGCATTATCCCTATTCTCTGCTTGCTTCCCGGGCATCATTTTGTACATTCTCCTATTAATCATTATGCCGCCCGCAGAGTATCATGATTGATAATATCAAGACACAGATGCGCAAGGGCATACTGGAGTATTGTGTCCTGTCTATCATCAGCAGCCGTGACGAAGCGTACACCAGCGATGTTATCGAGGTGTTGCGCGATGCCGACTTGCTGGTGGTGGAAGGCACGGTCTATCCTCTCCTCACGCGTATGAAGAACAACGGTCTGTTGACCTACCGCTGGGAGGAGTCGCGAGAAGGGCCTCCGAGGAAGTATTTCCGTTTGACTCCCGAAGGAGCCGCCCTCCTCGCTGATTTGGAACAAGAATGGAATGCTATCACTGCTTCCATTCAGAAAGTAACAACGGGCTAATACGACCCTCTAAATCTCCCTTAAAGGGAGACTTTTATACAATAAGTAATGTTTCACTAAAACTAATCTCTCTCAAATCCCTCCCTTGCGGGGTCCCCGAAAAATCTCTGATTTTTGGGGTGCTCTTTAGGGAGGGGCGGGGAGGGTCTTCACTAATGAAAGAAACTCGTACAATCAATCTTAACGGCATCGTATTCCATATTGACAACGATGCCTATCTTGCGCTCTCTAACTATCTGCACGATATAGAGTTGCGCCTTCCTTCCGACGACCGCAAAGAGGTGATGAACGACCTCGAAGCGCGTGTTGCCGAACTCTTCCAATCTGCTCTCTTTGCCAAGAATGTGCAGGTGGTGGATATCGAAATGGTGAACACCATGGAGTCGCGCATCGGCAAGCCCTCCGACTTTGGGGAGAACAAACGCCCCGTGGTGAAGCACAGACCCTCTGATAACCAAGGTTGTGCCCGCTCCTTCGGTATTGCGCTGAAAGTGCTGCTCGTGCTCATGGCGTTACCTTTTCTCTTTATCTTCTGTATCGTGGCTTTCTCGCTGCTGATGGCATTGTTCGGCGTGAGTGCCGGTTTGGCGACAGCCCTGCCTTTGCTGGGTATTGAACTCTTCGCTGGCAGCGGCTGGCTCACTGCGCTCTTCGTCGTTGCCGTGCTGGCGGTGATTATCCTGCCTATCGTGATGCTTGTGCATTCCATCGTAACCTATGTGCGTTTGCGGCGTGGACCGAAAGCCCGCTTCTGGTGGAGCACCATCATCGCATGGCTGGTAGCCATTGCGCTGACTATCACCCTGTTCTTCAACGGCATACGCGTGGATGGTGTTCCTGCTAATATCCATCAACTAATCCAACTGATAGACGATGGGATGGAAGAGTACGACTCCGATGAGCCTACTACGGTGATGGTGCTTGACTTGCCTGCTTTTCAAGCCATAGAGGTAACAGGACCTATTGAGGTGTCGCTCACGCAGTCGCTTACGCAAGAGGTCAGCCTGACGAGCAACCATCCTGAATATGTGCTTGCCGAGGTGGAAGACGGCGTGCTGCGGCTCGCTTTCCGCCCTGAGCGGGGGCGCTACACCAAGGCTTCGTTTGCTATCGGCGTGCCCGAACTGCAACGCATAGAGGCTACCGGTGCCGCGCAGGTAGAGACCGAAGGCGTATTCAAATGCTACGACCTTGACCTCCGCTTGGCGGGTGCTGCACAAGCAGATATGCACCTGCAAGCAAAGACGCTGAAAGTCAGCGCCACGGGTGCTTCGAAAGCCGAACTGGAAGGGGCTGTGGAGACGCTCAGTGCTGAGATAGCAGGGGCATCTGAGCTCGAAGCAGAAGACCTGAAAGCCGATGATGCGCATATCAACTGCGCGGGAGCGGGAGTGGCAGAGGTGCATGTCGCCAAGCAACTATGGGCGCAAGCCGCAGGAGCCAGCAAAATTCTCTACCATGGCAATCCCCATGTTGAGCACGGGATGGCAGTAGGTGGTAGCCAGATTAGTGGGAGATAAGGACTCAGAAACAAGGAATTAGAATGAAAGGATAAAAGACGATTTTGTCTTGGGTAGTCAAGGGAAAGGACTTTTATCCTTTCTCTTTTTGTTTGTGTAGCGAGCGGTCTGCCGATATGTTCGTTAATGGTCTTTTATGCGAAATTTGGACAACTTATGCGGGTCTTGCAGGGGTAGGGTAGCCCCTCGGAAAAGCCCCTATATCGGCTCGCTTATGTTACGGTAATGTTACGGTAATGTTACGGTAATGTTGCGGTAATGTACTGGTACAGTCGGGGTGGAGAATCGGGAAGGATTTTATTGGAAAAACGGACAATTGTTGAAGGCACTATTTCGGATAGTTATTTTTATTTGCACAAAAGTTTGTGTATGTCAGAAAAAAGCAGTAACTTTGTGCCCGAATTGGCTCTTGAGCAGTTGTGAGCCCAGGCGCCGTAAACATTTGTAGGTTTATTATGATTAAAGTTACTTTTCCGGACGGTGGTGTCCGTGAGTATGAGAGCGGCGTAACGCCGTTGCAAGTGGCTGAGAGTATCAGCAGTCGTTTGGCACAAGATATTCTTGTGGCAAGTATTCAAACAGCCGATAATGATGATTGGCAAATTACGGAGTTGAACGCGCCTCTTACCGAGGACTGCCACATCCGTCTGCACAAATGGGACGACCCCGAGGCGAAGCACGCCTTCTGGCATACCTCTTCGCACCTGATGGCGGAGGCGCTGCAGGAGTTGTATCCGGGTATTCAGTTCGGTATCGGTCCTGCTATAGAGAACGGATTTTACTATGATGTCTATCCTGCGGAGGGACAGGTGATTAAGGATAGCGACTTCCCCGCCATTGAGGCAAAGATGATGGAGTTGCGTGCGCGCAAGGAGCAATTAGTGAAGAAATCCATCACCAAAGCCGACGCGCTCACTCAGTTCGGCGAGTGGGGTCAGCACTACAAATGCGAACTGATTAACGACCTTGAAGATGGGCATATCACGACCTACACGCAGGGGGCCTTCACCGACCTCTGCCGCGGTCCGCACCTTGTTTCGACGGAGCCCATCAAGGCAGTGAAAGTGTTGTCGTGCGCGGCTGCCTACTGGCGCGGTGACGAGAAACGCCCGATGATGACCCGTATCTACGGTATCACCTTCCCGAAGAAAGCCATGCTCGATGAGTACTTGGCGCTATTGGAGGAGGCGAAGAAACGCGACCACCGCAAGATTGGCAAGGAGTTGGAACTCTTCATGTTCTCCGATATGGTGGGCAAGGGTCTGCCTATCTGGCTGCCGAAGGGTACTGCACTGCGCCTGCGTTTGGAAGACTTCCTGAAAAAGATACAGAAACGCTATGGTTATCAGCAGGTTATCACGCCGCATATTGGCTCGAAAAACCTCTATCTTACTTCGGGACACTGGGACCACTACGGCAAGGACTCGTTCCAACCGATTACCACACCCGAGGAAGGCGAGGTCTATCTCTTGAAGCCGATGAACTGCCCGCACCACTGCGCAATCTATAAGAATAGCCCGCGTTCGTACAAAGACCTGCCCTTCCGCTGTGCGGAGTTCGGCACGGTGTATCGCTACGAGCAGTCGGGTGAGTTGCACGGACTGACGCGTGTGCGCTCGTTCACACAAGACGACGCGCATATATTCTGCCGCCCCGACCAAGTGAAAAGCGAGTTCATCCGTGTGATGGAGATTATCGAGATTATCTTCAAAGCCCTTGATTTCCAGAACTTTGAGGCACAGATATCGCTCCGCGATCCGAACAATCGTGAGAAATATGTGGGCTCCGACGAGGTGTGGGAGAAGGCAGAGAACGCCATCATCGAGGCATGCCGCGAGAAGAACCTTCCCGCGAAGATTGAGTACGGCGAGGCTGCCTTTTACGGACCGAAACTCGACTTCATGGTCAAGGACGCGATAGGTCGCCGCTGGCAGTTGGGTACTATTCAGGTGGACTACAACCTGCCCGAGCGCTTCGAGTTGGAGTATGTGGGCGAGGACAACCAAAAGCACCGCCCTGTGATGATTCACCGTGCGCCCTTTGGCTCGATGGAGCGCTTCGTAGCAGTGCTCATTGAGCATACCGCGGGTAAATTCCCGTTGTGGCTTACGCCCGACCAAGCCGTTGTGCTGCCTATCTCCGAGAAGAGCAACGAGTACGCATGGAAAGTGAAAGAGTTGCTGGAGGCGCAGGATGTGCGCGTGGTGGTGGACGACCGCAACGAGAAACTGGGGCGCAAGATTCGCGACAACGAGTTGAAGCGTATCCCGTTCATGCTTGTGGTGGGCGAGAAAGAGGCAGAGCAAGGTCTGGTCAGCGTGCGCCAGCAGGGTGCCGAGGACAAGGGACAGATGACTATCCAAGCCTTCGCTGACTTTGTCAACTCCACCGTGAAGCAGCAGATGAACGCGTATTGAGAAGAGTAACTTGTAAATCCTAAATCACAGTGATACTGAAAGATAAGATTGCCGACTTGCATCGTCAGGTCGAGGAAATGAAGGCGGCAAACGCCGAGGAAGTGGAGGCACTGCGGATTAAGTTCCTCAGCAAGAAAGGTGCTATCACGGAACTGTTCAACGAGTTCCGCGAGGTGCCAAAAGAGGAGAAGAAGGAGTTGGGGCAGGCGCTCAACCAGTTGCGTCAGGCTGCGGAGGTGCGTATCAATGAAATGCGCGAAAAAGCGTCTGCTGCCGGCATGGAGTTGGCTGATAAGCAAGACCTTACGCGTACGCCGGATACCATAGAGTTGGGCACGCGCCATCCTCTCTCGCTGGTGCGCGAGGAGATAGTGGATATCTTCTCACGGATAGGTTTCACGGTGGCAGAAGGACCCGAGGTGGAGGACGATAAGCATGTGTATGGTTTGCTGAACTTCCCTCCTGAGCACCCTGCCCGCGACATGCAGGACACCTTTTTTATTGAGAAAGAGGTGGGTGTGCAGAAGCCGACAGATGTGCTGCTGCGCTCGCATACGAGCAGCGTCCAGACGCGCGTGATGACATCGCAGAAGCCGCCTATCCGCGTGCTCTGCCCGGGACGCGTGTATCGCAACGAGGCTATTTCGGCGCGTGCGCATTGCTTTTTCCACCAGGTGGAGGGGCTGTATGTGGATAAGAATGTGTCGTTTGCAGACTTGCGCGAGGTGCTGCTTTATTTCGCGAAGGAAATGTTCGGACAGGACACTAAGATTCGCCTGCGCCCGTCCTATTTCCCCTTCACAGAACCTTCGGCAGAGATGGATATCTCCTGCGGCCTCTGTGGCGGCAAGGGATGTTCGTTCTGCAAAGGGACCGGCTGGGTGGAGATTCTCGGTTGCGGTATGGTGGACCCGAATGTGTTGGAGGCTTGTGGCATAGACTCTAAGGTCTATAGTGGCTACGCGTTCGGCATGGGTGTGGAGCGTATCACCAACCTCAAATACCGTGTGAAGGACCTGCGCCTGTTCTCGGAGAACGATGTGCGTTTCTTGCGCCAATTCGAGAGTTGCTAAGTCGCGCGCGATTCAATAATATAAAAGGACTGTCTAACCGAGAAAGTTAGACAGTCTTTTTGTTTCCAGACGGCTTGGGATGTTTCGATGGATAAGGTGCCTTTACCGCTTGCGTTTGGGGAAGAGCTTGCGTATGCGGGTGAGGGGATTGGTCAAGGAGCCGCCGGCTACGACAAGGGTTACGGCGAGGACAATCAGCAGCAAGCCGATACAGTCGCGCAGGGTGAGTTGCTCATGGAAGACGGTAACGCCAAAGAAAATCGCCGTGGCGGGCTCCAGCGCACCGAGGATAGCCACAGGTGTCGGACCGATATAGCTGATTGCCTTCGTGGTGCAGAGCAGCGAGATAGCCGTCGGCAGCAGTCCGAGCGCAAGAAGGTTGCCCCACAGATACCAGCGGTTGGCAGGCGGTAAAGCGATACCCTTGCCGTTGCAGAGCGCCGAGATAGCAAATACCATCCATCCGAAGAGTAGCACATAGAACGTAACCTTCAGCGTGGGGATAGTCTTCATCCTGCCGTGGTCCACGCCTACGAGGTAGATGGCGTACGAAAGCGCCGAGCCCATCACCAGCAGCGTGCCGACGGACGATAGGGTAGAGCCGTCGCTGCCTTTGTAGAGCAGCCCGATACCCGCCAATGCCGTGCCGATACAGAGCACAGTGAGTAGCGTGATTCGCTCGCGGAAGCATATCCACATCAAGAGCGCCACCATCAGCGGATACACGAACAGTAGCGTAGAGGCGATGCCCGCGTCCATATAGTTGTAACTCCGATAAAGCGTGAGCGAAGAGAGCGCAAAAAGCACACCGAAGATAGCGAGCACCGGCACCTCCCGCCACGCTACGCGGAAACTATGCCCGCGCAGGGTAAGCATGAGCGCAAGAATAGGCAAAGCAAAAAGATACCGAAAAAAGAGCACGGAGTTTGCGTCCATGCCCCCGTCGTAGAGCGGTAGCGTGAAGAGCGGATTCATGCCGTAGGTGATTTCCGCCACTGCCGCCAAGAGATAGCCTTTTAACTTGTTGCTAAGCATAAGTCGATGATGTGACCGCTTCGCTGAACGACCATTTCATTGTCCGACCGCTTCGCTGTCCGACCGATTTACCTTTCGATACTATATCAGTCTTTCAGCGCGTAGCGCGGTCTAATAGCATCAGCGGTCTTTCAGCGCACAGTGCGGTCTGATAGCCGAAGGCGGTCGTAAAATCTATTCCGGGAACTCCATCAGATACGCCTTGATGAAGGCGTCGATGTCGCCGTCCATCACGGCATTCACGTTGCTCGTCTGGTAGTTCGTGCGGTGGTCTTTTACGCGGCGGTCGTCGAACACATACGAGCGAATCTGGCTGCCCCACTCAATCTTCTTCTTCCCTGCCTCCACTTTCGCAGCCGCCTGCCGACGTTTCTCCAATTCTAGTTCATACAGTTGCGAACGCAGGTGCCGCAGCGCGTTTTCGCGGTTCTTTGGCTGGTCGCGCGTCTCCGTGTTCTCTATCACTATCTCATCGGGCTGATTGGTCAGTGGGTTGATGAACTTATAGTGCAGGCGCACGCCCGACTCCACCTTGTTCACGTTCTGTCCGCCCGCGCCCGACGAGCGGAAAGTGTCCCACGACAAGCCCGCGGGGTCAACGGTGATGTCAATGCTGTCGTCGATAAGTGGCACCACGAACACCGACGCGAACGAGGTCATGCGCTTGCCCTGCGCGTTGTAGGGCGACACGCGCACCAGTCGGTGCACACCGTTCTCCGATTTCAAGTAGCCGTAAGCCATATCCCCCTCTACATTGAAAGTAACGGTCTTGATTCCTGCCTCGTCGCCTTCTTGCAGGTTGGTGATGGTGGTCTTGTAGTCGTGCTTCTCGCAGTAACGCTGGTACATGCGCATGAGTTGCTCTGCCCAGTCTTGCGCCTCCGTACCGCCCGCGCCTGCCACTATCTTCAGCACCGCCGGCATCTGGTCTTCCTCGTGCGACAGCATGTTCTTCATCTCAAGGCTCTCCACCTCGCCGAGGGCATGCGCATAAGCGGCATCCACCTCCTCTTCCGTAACGAGTTCCTCCTTGCAGTACTCGAACGCCAGTTGCACTTCCTCCACCGCAGCGCGCACACCCTCGTAGCCCTCAATCCAGCGCTTGATGGCTTTCACCTTACGCATCTGTGCCTCGGCGGCTTTGGCATCCTCCCAAAACTCAGGCGCTTGCGTATGCAACTCTTCCTCTTGCAGTTGGATACGCTTCTCGTCGATAGCGAGGTATTGTTTCAACTTCTCAGCACGTTGCTGAACGTCTTTTAGTTGGTCGATTGTTATCATAAATCAGTGTAATAATTTCAAGCCGTTAAACTTGGGTGATTCTTGGGTGATTGAGGAGGGTATTAGCAACTTAACCGCCTTCTTCACCAAAACAATGTGCAAAAGTACTACTTTTTTTCCATATACACAAATAATTACCCGACTCAACGAATAATTTTCAATTTTTCAGACCTTCTCCCAACCTGTTGGGATGGTTAATTTACAAATTTATGATAAATTATTTGGTAGTATCAAAAAAAAACGCTATCTTTGCGGCAAATTTTCGAATTATTGCAATATGGCAAACGGTAATGAGCAACTCGTGGAAGAGTTGAAGGCGCTGGTAGCGCAAGACGATGTGATGGCAGTGAAAGAACAGGTAGAGCAGTTGAAGACCCAGTTCTACCGTGAGTATCACCAGCAGTTGGAGGCAGCACGCGAGGCGGCTGCCCAAGCGGCTGCAGAGGCGAATGAAGGTGCGGAAGACGCAACCGACGAGGCGGCGTGGACACCCGAGCCTGACCCCGTGGAACTCCAATTCCGCGAATTGCTCAACGAATATAAGCAGAAGAAAGCCGAAGTGGCTGCCAAGAACGAAGCGCAGATGCAGGAGAATCTGCAACGCAAGCAGGCTATCCTCGAGCAGATGAAAGCCATGGCAGAGGCAGAGACCGCCGACGTGATGGGCAACCTCCAGAAGATGCGCGACCTCCAAGCAGAGTGGAAGACCATCGGACAAGTTCCCCCCACCAACGCGCAGGAGATTTGGAAACTCTACCAGCAGTACCAAGAGCAGTTCTACGACCTCGTCAAGATAAACATCGAGTTGCGCGACTTGGACTTCAAGAAGAACCTCGAGATGAAGACCCTGCTCTGCGAGGCAGCGGAGAAACTGCAAGAGAACCCCTCCGTAGTGGAGGCAAGCCGTGCCCTCCAGCAGTTGCACGACGAGTGGGCAGAGATAGGACCCGTAGCGCGTGAACTGCGCGAAGACCTCTGGAACCGCTTCAAAGCCGCTTCCACCGTCATCAACAAGAAGCACCAAGCCTACTTCGACCAACTCCATGCCCAAGAGGCAGAGAACCTCTCCAAGAAGCAAGCCATCGTGGAGCAACTCAAAGCATTGGACTTCAGCAAACTGAAATCCAACAAGCAGTGGGACGAGACCACCGAGAAGGTGCAAGCACTACAAGCCGAATGGCGCACCATTGGCTTCGCACCAAAGAAGAGCAACCAGGCTATCTACGAGGAGTACCGCGCCCTCTGCGACGCCTTCTTCAAGGCAAAGAGCAACTTCTACAAAGAGATGAAGGAGATGCTCAACGAGAACCTCCGCAAGAAGCGCGAACTGCTCGCACGCGCCGAGGAGTTGAAGAACAGCACCGAGTGGAAAGAGACCGCCGATGCCTTTATCTCCCTCCAAGAGGAGTGGAAGAAAGTAGGTCCCGTAGCGCGTAAGTTCTCCGACGACCTATGGAAGCAGTTCCGCGAAGCATGCGACGCCTTCTTCAACGCCAAGCGCGAGGCTACCCAGGGCGCAAGAGAGGCATTCGAGCAGAAACGCGCTGCCGCAAAGGCGAACTTCACCAAGCGCGTGGAGGGCATGACAGACCGTCAGAAACTCATCCGCATGTACGAGAACCTCAAACAGGAAATCAAGACTGCGGAGAACAATATCCTCTTCTTCTCCGGCAACACCAAGTCGGCTAACGCCCTCGTCGCAAGCATGCAGAAGAAGATAGACACCCTCAAAGACCAACTCAAAGAGTTAGAAGACAAAATCGAAAACATGGACTAAGTTCAGATTACTCTGAGCACTCCGTTCCCTCCGACCGTGCGCCCTCTTAATTCTTAATTCATAATTCTTAATTAGAAACAAGGTGTCTCTACTACAATACATAGATGTCGAGATTCATCAAGCCGAGCATATCGTGCTCAAGGACGTGAATCTGGAGGTGGGCGATGGCGAACTCATCTACCTGCTCGGTAAGGTGGGAAGCGGCAAGTCCAGCCTGCTCAAGACCATCTATGGTGCGCTCCCCATCGCGAGCGGCACGGCAATGGTACTCGGGCAGGACATGGCGAGAATCAGACGCCGTAAACTGCCTTACCTCCGCCGCCGATTAGGCATTGTCTTCCAAGACTATAAGTTGCTCACCGACCGCTCCGTAGAAGACAACCTGCTCTTCGTGCTCAAAGCCACAGGCTGGAAGGACAAGAAACTGATGAAGACCCAAGTGCACGAGGTCTTGCAGCAGGTGGGCATGGAGAACAAGGCATACAAGAAACCCCATCAGTTGTCCGGTGGCGAACAACAGCGTGTGGTGATTGCCAGAGCCTTGCTCAACAGCCCTGAGATGATTCTCGCCGACGAGCCGACAGGCAACCTTGACCCCGAGACGGGCAACGAGATTATGGAACTGCTGAGCGCCATCTCCAAGGCAGGCATCACAGTCCTCGTCTCCACCCACAATCAACTCTGGCCCCAACGCTACCCGGGCAAACAATGGCACTTTGAGGAAGGCAAAGTAAACATTAACGAATAAACAAATTAACTAATAAACAAATAAACTTATGAAGTACGTATGTGATGTATGCGGCTGGGAGTATGACCCCGAAGTGGGTTGTCCTGAAGCAGGTGTTGCCCCCGGCACAGCGTGGGAAGATGTTCCCGAAGATTTCGTTTGCCCGCTTTGTGGTGTAGGAAAAGACGAGTTCTCACCTGCAGAGTAACGCAAATGAGGATAACAGGGGGCTGTCTAATCTACTTAGGCAGCCCCCGTCATTACTAATATTTAGTCAAATAGTAAATTGTCAAATTGTCAAATACAACCATGTTTTCCGAGAAAGTAAAATACATCGGTGTGGACGATACCGATTTGGACTTGTTTGAGAGTCAATACCATGTGCCACAAGGCATGTGCTACAATAGTTATGTCCTCATGGCGGACAGCATCACCGTGATGGATACGGTGGACAGACGCAAGACCGACGAGTGGATGGCGAAGTTGGAAGCCGCACTCAACGGTGCGAAGCCTACCTACCTCGTCGTGCAACACGTGGAGCCCGACCATAGCGGTTCCGTGGGCGCGTTCTTGCAGAAGTACCCCGACACGCAGGTGGTGGCTACCCGTCCCGCGCACAAGATGTTGCAGCAGTTCGGGGTCGAGGTGGCGCACGAGGTGGTTATTAAGAACGGCGAGACGATGGACATCGGCGGCATGACGCTCCATTTCCTCACTGCCCCCATGGTCCACTGGCCCGAGGTGGTGATGACCTACGTCCCCGAGGAGTTAACCCTCTTCTCCGCCGACGCCTTTGGTAAGTTCGGCATATATGGAGCCGACCCAGACAACTGGACGGACGAAGCACGACGCTACTATTTCAATATCTGCGGCAAGTACGGTCAGCAGGTGTCGGCAGCGCTGCGCAAGGTAACTGCCCTCTCGGTGGATGCCATCGCCCCCCTCCATGGTCCCGTACTCGATGGCGACCAAGTGTATGAAGCAGTGCGCCTCTACCTGCTCTGGAGTTCCTATCAGCCCGAGACCGAGGGTGTGCTCGTTGCCTACGCCTCTATCCACGGACACACCCGTGAGGCAGCGCTGAAATTCGCCGAGGTGCTCAAGGAGCGCGGCGCCTTGCAGGTCAAGACCATCGACCTCACGCGCGACGATTTGTCGGAGGCACTCTCACAAGCCTTCCGCTTCAGCCGCTTGGCACTCTGCTGCTCTTCCTACGACGGCACGATGTTCACCCCCATGGCGGACTTCCTCCACCGTCTCGGATTGAAGCACTATCAGTCCCGCCGCGTAGGTCTCATGCAGAACGGCTCGTGGGCACCCATGGCGGCAAAGGCGATGAAACTGACCTTGCGCGAGATGAAGAATATTGTCTTCTGCAACTACACCGTTACCATCACCGGCCAGATGCAGCCCTCCAACCTTGAGGATATGAACGACCTCGCCGACGCCCTCCTGAGCAACGAAGAGGTAGTCCACCTCAACCAACGCCCCCGCACCCCCAACAATGCCGACGAGGACGAAGAGTAGAATATAGGGTACGATAGTTATGAGTGCGAAGATTGTCTGCAGAATGCGTAGGAATGGTTAGCAAATCAATCTAAACACCAAATAGACTGTGCGATAGATGCAGATGTCTTTTTAGTCTGATGATACTGAAAAAAATAGCGGCTACCTGACTTGTTGTCGGGTAGCCGCTGGCTTATCTGTCGGATTATTCTTCGGTGAGGGTTACTGCTCCGTCTTGCAGGCGGTAATGGTCGCCGGTGGCGGGGCAGATGGCAACGCCCTCTGCGTTGAAGTTGAGTTTCTCGCCGTGGCGGCTCACCCAACCAATGCGCCGCGCGGGATTACCCACCATCAGTGCGAAAGGCGGCACATCTTTCGTTACCACGGAGCCTGCACCGATGAGGCAGTAGGCGCCAAGGCGGTGCCCGCAGACGATGGTGGCGTTGGCACCCACCGACGCGCCGCGCTCGATGATGGTCTCGCGGTACTCAGCCTTGCGGCTGACTGCGGAGCGAGGGTTGAGCACATTGGTGAACACCATGCTCGGACCGAGGAATACATCGTCCTCGCAACGCACACCTGTATAGACAGACACATTGTTTTGTATCTTGCAGTTCCTGCCCAGCACCACATCGGGCGAGATAACGACATTCTGCCCGATGTTGCAGTCCTCGCCGATGGTGCAGCCCGACATTACATGGCTGAAATGCCAAATCTTGGTGCCCTTGCCTATGCGGCACCCCTCATCTACATACGATGATTCGTGAACGAAATAATCCATCAGAATGGGTTGGTGTTTGAAGTTTAACGATATGCCTTACCGCGCGGGGTCGAGGAACGCGAATCTTAACAAAAGTACATTTCCGGTGTCTGATTGCCTTGCGGACGACCCGCGGGAGACCCGCGAGAGACCCGCGAAAAAATCGCGGTGGAAGGGCGGCGGGGAAATCTTAAAAATCGTACCTTTTTAAGGTGTGCAATGAGCCATTAAAAGAACGCTTTGAAGATGTCGTTCCCGTTGGCGAAGATAAGCAACGCAAGGAGCAGCCAGAAACCGATGTTGTTCGCCACCTCAAGGAACTTATCGCTCGGTTTCTTGCGCGTGATAATCTCCCAAAGCAAGAACAGGATGTAGCCGCCGTCAAGCACGGGGATGGGCAGGAAGTTCATGAACGCCAGCGCCAAACTGATGAATGCCGTCATTGTCCAGAATTGATACCATTCCCAGACATTGGGGAACATGTTTCCGATAGCGCCGAAGCCGCCTACCGACTGCGCGCCTTCCTTGGTGAAAATCAGTCGGAACTGCTTCACATAGAGCACCAGCATGTCCCATCCGCTCTTGATACCGGCGGGGATGGCCTGCCAGAAAGTGTAGTCGGTGTGCTCCAAGGGGTAGAAGGAGTAGAGCCCCTTCATGTAGACGCCCATCGCGGCTTGGTCGCCGAGGAACATCCGCGTCTCCTGATACACCGCGCTGTCGCCCGCGAGGGTGCGGTAGTAGCCAACCGTAACGCTGTCGCAGGGGTACTTCTGCAACTCGTTGCGCACCTGCACCACGCAAGGCGTCTCTATGCCGTTGATATTCACTATCCTGTCGTCTTTCTCTATGCCTGCGAAGTAGGCGGCGTTGTTTGGCATCACCGAGTCCACTACGAAGGGGATGAACTCCGAAATCAGCACGTAGCCATGCTTCTGATACAACTTATCTGCATGCGCCTTCTGCCTTTCCTGCTTGTCGTGCTCGTTGACAATCGCCATGTAGCGCTCGCCTAAGTCCTCGGACATCGTTAGCCGAACGGTGTCTGCGCCGCGCAGCACCACCACGTCGCGCTTGCCTTCAATGATAAGCCCATTCACCACATCACCAATACTCTGCGGCTCCTCTCCGTTGATAGACAGTATCTTATCCTGCTGTTGGAAGCCTTCTTGCAGCAGCACCTCAGAGTAGTATAAGCCCGATTCAATCTTCTGCAGCGGCAAGGCGTCGGTGCCCCAATGCGCCACCACGCCAATATAAATCACCAGCGCGCCGATGAAGTTCATCAGGATTCCGCCCATGATGATAAGCAGGCGCTGCCATGCAGGTTTGGAGCGGAACTCCCACGACTGCGGCTCGGAGGGTAGGTCGTCTATCGAGTGGGTCTCATCCACCATGCCCGCGATGGCGCAGTAGCCGCCGAAGGGCAGCCAGCCGATACCCCATTCGGTGTTCTCCGGCTCGCGGCGCCAATCGTCTTCGGGCAACGCCATACGCTCCTCATCGCTCATCGGACGAAGGATAGGATTGCCTTTCTTGTCCTTCTTCGGCTCCTTCGTCATCGGGTCAATCACCTCCACCGCAGCGGGCTCCACATTCTTCGAGAAGAACTTAAAATGCCATTTCCCACCAAATTTCTTGGCGCGAAAGAGCGAAATCTGCGGGTTGAAGAACATGTAGAACTTCTCCACGCGTACCTTAAATAACTTTGCAAAAAGAAAATGCCCCAACTCGTGAATCATCACCAAAAGGCTCAGGGCAACTATCAATTGTATCCACTTCATATTCAATTTGTCACTTTGTAAATTTGAAAATTGTTTACACCGCAAGGTAAATGGTCAATTGTCAAATTGTCAAATTATGTATCATCTGCTCCGCCATGTTGCGGGCTTCTTGGTCGGTAGCGACATAGTCTTCGTAGGTAGGTTGCGCGATGAATGGTGCTTTGTCCATGGTGTGGGCAATCACCTCCGACATCTGCAAGAACCCGCAGCGTCCCTCGCGGAAAGCAAGGTTTGCTACCTCGTTGGCAGCGTTCAGCACGCAGGGCACATTCCCCCCGCGCTTCATTGCCTCGTATGCCAGCCCGAGGTTCGGGAATCGCTGTAAGTCAGGCTCTTCGAAGGTTAAATCGCGCACGGCGAACAGGTCCATGCGGGGGAAATCGCTATGCAACCGCTCGGGGTAGGTGAGTGCGTACTGTATCGGCAGCCGCATGTCGGGAGCACCTAATTGCGCTTTCACCGCGCCGTCCGAGAACTGCACCGCAGAGTGTACAATGGACTGCGGGTGTACCAACACCTGTATCTTATCCGCAGGTACACCAAAAAGCCACTTCGCCTCTATCACCTCGAAGCCTTTGTTCATCATGCTTGCTGAGTCAATCGTTATCTTCGCACCCATGTCCCAGTTAGGGTGTTTCAGCGCATCTGCAGCCGTTACATGCGCCATCTGCTCAAGGGTGAAGCGGCGGAAAGGTCCGCCGCTCGCCGTCAGCAGTATCTTCTCTATCTCGCTGCGGCTCTCGCCCGCTAACGATTGAAAAATCGCGGAGTGCTCGCTGTCCACCGGCAAGATGGGCACGCGGTGCTCCTGCGCCAGGCGGCAGATGATTTCGCCTGCCACCACCAGCGTCTCTTTGTTCGCCAGTGCAATGGTCTTACCGGCTTTTATCGCCTCTATCGTTGGGCGCAAGCCTGCGTAGCCCACCATCGAAGCGACCACGATGTCGATACTTGGCATGGTAACCATCTGCGCGATGGCGTCAGCACCTGCCCACACCTTGATGGGCATATCTTGCAGTGCCTCTTTCAGCGTTTCGTACTTGCTCTCGTCGCCTATGCACACCACTTCCGGACGGAACTCCCGCGCCTGCGCCACCAGCATATCCACGCTACGATGGGCGCAGAGCGCATACACCTCGAAGCGCTCTCTGTTCGCCCGAACCACATCCAGTGTCTGCGTACCGATACTACCCGTCGAACCTAATATAGCAATCTGTTTCGCCATCTCATTCTAATATATCGTCCTCCCTCCCTTTGTAGGGAGGGTAGGGGTGGGTCCTAAAATACTATCACTTCCTCCGGGTTCACCCAATGCCCGTTCTTCCATAGTTCAAACTCTAATAGTGGCTGCTTCCCGAGCAGTGCAATGCTCTCGCCTGCCTGTACCCGCCAGCCCACGGTCTTTAGCACGGTACCCACATGCCGATACACGCTCACGTAGTTCTCGTGCTGCAACATGATGGTGAAGGTCTCGTCCAACTCGTGCGACACATACACCACTGTCCCTGCCATCACCGCGGTGATGTTCTCGTTCTCCACTGCCCGCACCAGTACGCCGTATCGGTGCGCCTCGGGCATCACATGCTGCTCCACTACACCGTGCATCGGGCGGAAGAAATTCACCGTGGGCTGGCTCGTCCGTGCGTCGAACAGTTGCAGGTTGTCTTTCTCCTTCGCCTCATACTGCGCCACGAACTCCGCCGTCGCTTCGTTCTTCGCCTCCAGCAACTGCTCGCGCATGATAATCTGCAGCGAGTCGAGGCTCTGCACCGTATCGCTCTGCACCGTGCCTGCTGTAACCTGCTGAATAACAGATAGGTACTGCCGTTGCAAGGCAAGGTCGGCACTCAGCGAGTCCACCCGCGCAGACTCCACTATCAACTGCTGGCGAATGCTCTCGCTGTAGCCCGGCAGGATATTTCGAATAGGCGTGTAGATAATCAGCACCGACAGCAACGCTATCGTCAGCAAGAAAAGAAGAAAGAAGATACTGAATGCCCCAAACCCGTTGAGGTGGATATGCCACAACTCATTCAGGTTCGACTCATCCACCATCGACAGGCGATATTTGTGCATCACCCGCCGCCAAAATCCGTCTTTCTTCTCTTCCATCTTATTGATTCTTAGTCTATTTATCTAACCCACACTACCCTCTCGGAGTACCTTCACTCCCCCTCGCAGGATCCCCGAAAAATCTATAATTTTTTGGGTGCTCTCGTAGGGGGAGCTGGAGGGGGTCTTGTGGGGTGGGGTGAGTCCTACAATATCGTGCAACCCGCGCAGGGCTTCAGTTGCTTGAAGAAGTCGTTCCCTTTGTCGTCCACAAGGATGAACGCGGGGAAGTTCTCCACCTCAATCTTCCATATCGCCTCCATGCCCAACTCGGGGTACTCCACGCACTCGATGGACTTAATGTTCTCCTGCGCAAGGATGGCAGCCGGACCGCCTATCGACCCGAGGTAGAACCCGCCGTGCTTCTGACAAGCGTTGGTAACATCTATCGAGCGGTTGCCCTTCGCCAACATGATGAGCGAGCCCCCGTGGTCTTGAAACTCATCCACATACGGGTCCATGCGCCCTGCCGTGGTCGGACCCATCGAGCCGCACGCCATCCCCGCGGGAGTCTTAGCAGGACCTGCGTAATAGATAGGATGGTTCTTCAGGTACTCCGGCATAGCCTCGCCGGCGTCCAAACGCGCTTTTATCTTCGCATGCGCGATGTCACGTCCCACAATAATCGTGCCGTTCAGCGAAAGGCGAGTGCCTATCGGGTAGTTCGTCAGTATCTTGCAGACCTCCGCCATCGGCTGATTCAGGTCAATGCGCACGGCATCGCCCTCGCCCGCGTTGCGCAACTCTTCGGGAATCAGCGACGCGGGATTGCTGTCCATCTTCTCTATCCAGATACCGTCTTTGTTGATTTTGCACTTGATATTGCGGTCTGCCGAGCAACTCACGCCCAAGCCTATCGGGCAACTTGCACCGTGGCGAGGCAGGCGTACCACGCGCACATCGTGTGCCATGTATTTCCCGCCGAATTGTGCGCCTAATCCTATCTTGTATGCCTCTTGCAGCAGTTGTTTCTCCAACTCCACATCGCGGAAGGCACGACCCGTCTCATCGCCCGTAGTCGGCAGATTATCATAGTAATGCGTCGAAGCCAACTTCACCGTCAGCAGGTTCTTCTCCGCGCTCGTACCGCCTATCACAATCGCAATATGATACGGAGGGCAAGCCGCCGTTCCGAGGCTCTTCATCTTCTCCACGAGGAATGGAATCAGTGTCCCGGGGTTCTGAATACGCGCCTTCGTCTCCTGATACAGATAGGTCTTGTTCGCGCTGCCGCCGCCTTTCGTAACGCACAGGAAGCGGTACTCCATCCCCTCCGTTGCCTCTATGTCTATCTGCGCCGGCAGGTTACATTTCGTGTTCACTTCCTCGTACATCGACAGCGGCGCGTTCTGCGAATAGCGCAGGTTATCCGTGGTGTAGGTGTTGAAAACACCCTTGCTCAGTGCCTCTTCATCGCAGTACCCCGTCCACACCTGCTGACCTTTCTCGCCGTGTACGATAGCAGTACCCGTGTCCTGACACAGCGGCAACTGCCCTTTGCAAGCCACCTCCGCGTTGCGCAGGAAGGTCAGCGCCACATACTTATCGTTAGCACTTGCCTCAGGGTCGCGCAGTATCTTCGCCACCTGCTCGTTATGCGAACGGCGAAGCATAAAACTCACATCGTGGAACGCCTGTTGCGCCATCAGTGTCAAACCCTCTGCTTCCACTTTCAGCATCGGATGTCCCTCGAACTCGCCGACCGACACATAGTCTTTCGTCAGCAGATAATACTCCGTCTCATCTTTACCCACCTGAAACATAGGTGCATACTTAAATTCCATATCTATAGATGTTTATTAGTTTCTATCTGTGCCTCTCCTGCGGTCTCCCTTTCTCCTCCCCCTGTCTGCCTGTCGCCTATCAGCCCAAAATCAGCAGACGATAAGCCGTCAATTACGTAGGATATACGTAGGATATACGTAGGATATACGTAGGATAACAGAGTGTATTAGCCACCTCTTAGCCATTTATTAGCCGACCTAAAGCCTTTCATATTCCTCTCGTATTTCGCCCGTGTGCCACCGCTCCCGACTGCTCGAGCGCAGGAATATCCCACAATCAGCCTGCAAAGATACAAAAAAAAAGGAACATACACAAGAAAATTAAGAAAAAATGCACTTTCTCGTATTTTTTTTGCCCGAAAATTTGGTCATATCAAAAAAAAGCAGTACCTTTGCACTCGCTTTTGAAAAACGGACCCTTCCGTAAGGAATTGATGAATGAAAGAATAAGGCTGCAAAACGGAGATACAAAGCCGCAACGCCCTCTTAATTCTTAATTCATAATTCTTAATTAAAAAAGCCGTCTCCCTAGCTCAGTTGGTAGAGCAACTGACTCTTAATCAGTGGGTCGAGAGTTCGAGCCTCTCGGGGGACACAAAGAAGTAATGGTTGATATGGGGGCGGTTGTGCTGTAGGCACAACCGCTTTTTTGTAGCCTTTCTATCACTTTGTGTAGCAAAAATCGTGAGGAAAGTTTGCGTATGTCATTATTTCTTTGTACCTTTGTCGGCAAATTCTTTTGCGTATGAAAAAGACATATATATATATTGTGTGCGCGTTGGCGGTGGTGCTGCTGACGGGTTGCGGAAAAAACAGTGGTCGCACCCTGACCAGTGCGACAGGCTCTATCTACGAGTGCTTGGTGGTTATGCCCGACAGACCCCTCTCGCAGGAAGTGCTGACGAACATCCACCTCGCTATCGCCGAGGGCAGTGCTTACGAGGAAGCCGTCGCTACCACCTACGACTTGGTGAAGGCGGTCATGGCAGCGGACATGCCTTGCATGCCGCAGATGGAGCCTTACTTCACGCTCTCGCAGGTGCCTACCGCCGCGTTCGACGACTACCTCAAGCCCACGCGCAACATACTCTTTGTGGACATCGACCCCAACAAATACACGCAGACAAAGGCGAAGGTCTCCACCAATGTGTGGTCGAAACCGCAGGCGGTCTATCGTATCCAGGCACCTTCGGACGAGGACTTCGCTGCCTACTGGCTGGCGCACGGCGAGGAGGTGAGAGACTGGTTCGTAAGGCAGGAGTTGAAGCGACAGACTTCCTTCTACCGAGGCTCCACCAACTCCAAAGCCCGTGCCGCGCTGCAAAAGACTATTGGCTGCGACATGTGGGTGCCCGAGGACTACATGCTGATTATGGATACACTGCTCACCGAGCAGAGCCTCATGGAGGTGCGCTCTCTCGGTCGCACCATACAACTTGACGGTCAAGTGCGGCTCGTTTGGTGCTGCAACAACAAAGGACCCATGCGCCGAGACCTTGTCATTTATGCCTACGACTACACCAGCGAACAGATGTTCACCCTCGACTATCTCAACGCCATGCGCGACCATGTGCTCGGGCAGATCATCTCTGCCTCGGTCGAAGGTTCGTACATGGGCACGGAGTACAAAGTCTTCCCCCCGCAGGGTAGGGTAGTGCCCTCGCTGGAGAACAAACCCGACGAAGGCTTCTACGCTACGGAGGTGCGCGGACTGTGGAAAATAAAGAACGGTGAGGCGATGGGCGGACCCTATGTCAGCCTCTCCCGCCTTGACCAAGCCAACGGGCGAGTGGTTACCGCCGAGACCTTTGTCTTCGCCGCAGGACAGAAGAAGCGCAATGCCCTCCGCCAATCAGAAGCCATACTATATACCCTCAAGATGACCTACGAACAACCCAACTCCCCCGCAAAGTAAGCCGAGATTTATCCCGACTTCGTTTACCCCGACAGGTCGGGGTCGGGAAGGGGCGACATAACTCAATACCGACCCACTGACTCTTATCACATAAGCATAGTTAACGTGAGTTCGATATAATAAACTAATCTCAGCAATCAAAGACTAAATTGGTTTTCCCGACAGGTCGGGACAAGTTTGGTAATGAATTAATGGTTAATTACACGTTAATTATACGTTAAAGAAAACATATCCCGATAGGTCGGGACAAGTTCCGAACAATTTTTGGAAATTTTTGTTGAAATAAAAGAGTCATCGTTGTTTCAATGTATATGTATCTTATTTCGAGTTCACGTTAGTTAGCGATTAGTTAGTGATTCCACGGTCTGTGCTACCCTTTGCCTGATTAGAGAGGAACAATAACGCAATCCTTTCGCTGCTCTTGAGGGTAAAAAGTATGCACGAAAGGGATGAAAAACAAAGAAAATGCACTTTTTTTGAAGAAAATAGCAAAAAGATTTGCGTATTTGAAAAAAAAGTAGTACCTTTGCACGATTTTTCGCGTGGAGTAGGCTCAGTTGAGCCGATTTGTTGCGTAATAAGCAGAAAGAGCGGGGTAGAGATACAAGGGAAGAGAGGGGGAGAGATACGGGTCGATAGGGTTGCGGCAAGAGGGGGTGATTGGCTGTGAAAAAATTAAATACTATAATAAAATGTCAAAGATTTGTCAAATTACAGGCAAGAAAGCCATGGGTGGATGCAATGTGTCTCACTCAAAACGTCACACCAAGAGGACGTTTGATGTGAACCTCTTCCGCCGCAAGTTCTACTGGGTAGAACAGGACACATGGATCGAGTTGAACGTGAGTGCAGCCGGTCTGAGAACTATCAACAAAATCGGCCTTGACGCAGCGCTGAAGAATGCTGCCGAGAAGGGGTATCTTTACAAGTAAAAAGGAGGAGAAACAATGGCAAAGAAATCAAAAGAAGCACGCGTTCAAGTAATCCTTGAGTGCACAGAGCAAAAAGCCAGCGGTGTTCCCGGGATGTCTCGCTACATCACCACCAAGAACCGCAAGAACACTCCTGAGCGTTTGGAACTCAAAAAGTACAACCCTTACTTGAAGAAGTACACCATCCACAAGGAGATTAAGTAATCATTAACATTTTCGAACTATGGCAAAGAAAGCGGTTGCGACTCTGCAAACAGGTAACTCGGGTCGCGCACATAGCAAGTGCATTAAGATGGTTAAGTCGCCTAAGACCGGTGCTTACATCTTCCAAGAGGAGATTGTCCTCAACGAAAAAGTAAAAGAATTTTTCGCTTAATCTGTGAAAATATACACACACGATTATCCTTTTGATTTGGAGAGTGGGCATCGGTTGCCCACTCTCCAAATTGCATATCACACGTTCGGCACGCTTTCTGCGGCGAAGGACAATGTGATATGGGTGTGCCATGCGCTGACTGCTAACTCTGATGTGGCAGACTGGTGGCCGCATACGGTAGAAGCGGGACGCTTCCTTGACCCGACGCGCTACTTCATCATTTGCGCGAACATCCTCGGCTCCTGCTATGGCACTACGGGACCTACCTCTGTTTGTCCGGAGACGGGCGAACCGTGGTATGGCGACTTCCCGAAGGTAACGGTGCGCGACATGGTGCATGCTCATCAGTTGCTGGCGCGTGCCTTGGGGATAGAGCAGGTGCAACTGCTTATCGGTGCCTCCATCGGCGGCTTTCAGGCGCTGCAGTGGGCGGTGGAAGAGCCGCAGTTTGCCAAGCGCTTTGCGTTCATCGCTACGGGCATGCGCTGCACGCCGTGGATAGCGGCATTCAACGAGAGCCAGCGCATGGCGATGGAACTGGACCCGACTTTGGGCGAGCGCAACGCAGAGGCAGGGCAAGACGGCATGGCGGTGGCGCGCTCCATCGCGTTGCTCAGTTACCGCGGAGGGGCAGCCTACAACCTCTCGCAAGCAGACACGGAAGCGCCCATCCCGCAAGGGGGCGAGGGCGTGTCTTTCGATAGCGAGCGCGTGTTCAAACATCGTGTGCAGACCTACCAGCGCTACCAGGGGGAGAAACTGCGCAAGCGCTTCAATGCGTACAGTTACTTGCGCATGATGGACGCGGTGGATAGCCACTACATTCCCGACGGCGAGCCGATACACACGCCTACGCTCGTAGTCGCTATTTCCAGCGACTTGCTCTTCACCCTTGAAGAGCATCAGACCATCCTCGACCGATTCCCCAACCACGAGTTTCATGTGATAGACTCGCCTTTCGGGCACGACGGTTTCCTCGTAGAGGCAGACTTGCTGAACGAGATAATAAAACACTTCGTGTTGGTCAGTTCCTGTTAATCACTTCGTGTTGGTCAGTTCCTGTTTGCGCTTCGCGTTTAACATGCAATGCCCAACATAAAATGCAAACATGCAATGCCAACATGAAATGACTAACATAAAATGCCAACATGAAATGACTAACATGCAATGCCAACATGCAATGACTAACATGCAATGAAAAAACATTTACACATAGGTTTATTTGGCTTCGGCACGGTAGGCCGTGGGCTGTATGATGTGCTGCAACGCATTGGTGCAGAGGATGTTACGATAGAGCGTATCTGCGTGCGCAACCTTCGCAAAGACCGCGGAGTGAGGGCACGCTTCACCAACAATGCCGACGACCTCTTCAACGACCCGAACATCAACCTCATCGTTGAACTGATAGACGATGCCGAGGCATCCTATCAGATAGTGAAACGCGCGTTGCTGCAGGGCTTGCCCGTAGTGAGCGGCAACAAGAAGATGCTGGCGCGCCACCTGCCCGAACTGATACAGATTCAGCGCGAGCACCATGTGGCGTTGCTCTACGACGCTTCCGCCTGCGGAAGCATACCCGTCATCCGCAACTTGGAGGAATACTATGATAATGAACTGCTTACATCAGTGAAAGGTATCCTCAACGGCTCCAGCAACTTCATCCTTTGGAAGATGATGTTAGAGGGCATGACCTACGAGGCGGCGCTTCGCAAGGCGCAGGAGTTGGGCTTTGCCGAGAGCGACCCCACGCTGGATGTAGGCGGATGGGACTCGCTCTTCAAACTGATAATCATCACCGTACACGCTTTCGGCTTGTATGTCGCTCCCGAAGAAATCTTTACTTTCGGCATTCAGCACATGAACACCGACGATGTGCGTTTCGCCTTGGAGAAAGGCAGGCGAATCAAGTTGGTAGGGCATGTGGAGAAACTGCCCGACAACGAACTCATCATGTCCGTTATGCCGCAACTCATCTCGCCGAAGAAGTACATTTACGGTGTGGAAGATGAGTTTAACGGTGTGGTTATCAAGGGACTGTTCTACGACAAGCAGTTCATGTTCGGACGGGGTGCCGGCGGCTACCCCACAGGCTCGGCGGTGTTGTCGGACATCACCGCCTGCCAATACGACTATCGCTACGAATACTCGAAGATAAAAGGCGACCTGCTCACGCCGAGCACCGACCCGCAGGCACTGCTCTACACGCGCGAGAACCGTTTCCGTATCTACTATCGCTTCACCGACAAACAAGACCGCGACCTGCTGCACTTCATGCGTATCTCCGAGGAGTACAGCAGCGAGGCGAACAATTACATCATCGGTGAGGTGTCGCTGCAAGAACTATGGTTGCACCAAGCGGAACTGGCTGAGCGAAATGTCTTTGTGGCAGCCTACCCGCGAGATTGAGTGTCATTTTGATAATGGGGTGCATTGCCTGTATGGAGGCGAACGACCCGCGACCGACCCGCGACCGACCTGCGGGAGACCCGCGAAAAAGTAGCGGCGCGGAAAAGGGAGGAAAAGGCGGGTTTCAGCGAATAGCATTTTGTTGCAAATGAGGAAAGAGTGGCAGCAAAATGTTATTTGTTTTTTGGAAATGCCGAGAGGGTGGGGCGGTGCAAAACCCCGAAAAAGGGAGATAAAACCGAAGAAAAGGGGAGAAGACTTGCGTATGTCAAAAAAAAGTAGTAACTTTGTCGCCCCAAATATGTGATTATGGATAATTTTGCAGGATTGAGCGGTCAGTGGGCAGACGAGCAGACCGCCAAGATAGTGGTGCTGCCTGTGCCCTACGACAAGACGAGTTCGTGGGTGCATGGTGCGGAGAACGGACCGGAGGCGTTCTTGGAAGCGAGTGTGCAGTTGGAATGGCTGGACACAGAGACGCGTACGGAGGTGTATCGGCAGGGTATTCATACTGCCGCGCCAGTAACGGAGGACCGCACGCCGGCGTTGCTCTGCGACGCAGTAGAGGAGCGTATGGGTGCGCTATGGGACGCAGGGAAGTTCCCCTGTATGGTGGGGGGCAACCACACGGTGTCTATCGGTGCCTGCCGAGCGGCGGCGAAGCGTTTCGAGCACTTGACGGTGTTGCAATTGGACGCGCACAGCGACCTGCGACCCGAATACGAGGGCTCGGAGTTGAACCACGCCTGTATCATGAAAGAGGCGCAGAAAGTGGCGAAGACGGTGCAGGTAGGTATCCGCAGCCAATGTATTGAGGAGGCGGAGAATGCAGCAAAGAGCACGATTATTTGGGCGCGCGAGATATGGGAGGATGAGACTTTCGGACAGCGTCCTGCCTCGCCAAAAGAGAGTTGGGCGTGGGAGAAACGCGTGTACGATGCGCTGACGGAGAATGTGTATCTGACCATCGACCTCGATGTGTTCGACCCTGCTTACCTGCCCTCCACGGGTACGCCCGAGCCCGGAGGAATGGGGTACTATCAGGTGTTGCACCTGCTGCGTCCTGTGTTCGAACGATACAATGTGGTGGGTTTTGACATCGTGGAACTCTGCCCGAGCCCGACCCGCCAAGCCCACGCCTCGCAATACCTCGCCGCACGATTGGCATATCAGTTGATGACATACAAGTTTTATTTACGTAATAAGTAATAGGTAATAAGTAATATGCACAGTGGGATATTAACTATTACTTATTACCGAGCGAAGCGAGACAAATGTTTCCCAATCCTTGCTACATAGTGGAAGAGAGGCTTCTGCGCCGTAACCTCGCGCTGATAAAGCGTGTGGCGGATGAGACGGGCGTGGAGATAATCTTAGCATTCAAGGCGTTTGCGCTTTGGAAGACCTTCCCTATCTTCCGCGAGTATATCCGGCATACCACGGCATCGAGCGTGTATGAGGCGCGGTTGGCTTATGAGCAGTTTGGTGCTCCGGCGCACACCTACAGCCCCGCCTACACGGAGGAGAACTTCCCCGAGTTCCTGCGCTATTCCAGCCATATCACGTTCAATAGTTTGAGTCAGTGGGAGCGGTTCGGAAGGAGCCAAGAACATGGAGCCAAGAGCCAAGAGCGTGATGTTTCTTTCGGCATTCGTATCAATCCCGAGTATTCGGAGATAGAGACATTGCTGTACAACCCTACAGCGCCGGGATCGCGGTTTGGGGTGCTGGCAGAGCAGTTGGAAGCCTACTGCGAGGCGCACGGCGGGCGACTGCCCGAAGGCTTGGAGGGTTTTCATTGCCACTGCCATTGCGAGGACGACTCCTACACCTTCGAACGCACGCTGCAACATATTGAGGCGAAGTTCAGCAAGTGGTTTGGGCAGATACAATGGCTCAACCTCGGCGGCGGGCACCTGATGACCCGCAAAGACTACGACGTGGAGCATCTGATAGGGTTGCTCAAAGGGTTGCGCAGCCGCTATCCGCACCTGAAGATACTGCTTGAGCCCGGTAGCGCGTTTGCGTGGCAGACGGGTGTGCTGACGAGCAAAGTGGTGGATATCGTAGAGAACCACGGCATACGGACAGCCATACTGAATGTGTCGTTTGCCTGCCACATGCCCGACACGCTGGAGATGCCCTACCAGCCGGAGGTGAGAGGAGCGAAGACCCTCTCTAACTCCCCCTTAAAGGGGGAGAATAATTCCCTCCCTTCAAGGGAGGGACAGGGAGGGTCTGTGTATCGCCTCGGCGGCAATAGTTGCCTGTCGGGCGACTGGATAGGCGACTGGGTGTTCGACCATGAGTTGCAGATAGGCGAGGAGATAGTCTTTGAAGACATGATACACTACACCACGGTGAAGACCCACATGTTCAACGGCATTGCCCACCCCGCCTTGGGCATTCGCCACGAAGACGGCACCGAAGAGGTGCTCCGCGAATTTACCTACGAAGATTACTTGAATAGGATGGACTGAGAAGACCCACCCCGTCCCTCCCTACAGAGGGAGGGAGAAAAATAAATTACTTTTGTTTAACTAAACTAATTTCCCTGCTCTCCCCCTCGCGGGGTCCCCGCAAGCAACGCGCAGTGGGGTGCTCTTGTAGGGGGAGCCGGAGGGGGTCCTTATGAACTTACTATCCAATAAAACAGCCCTTATCACGGGCGGAAGTCGCGGCATAGGTCGCGCTATTG
>JALFGC010000108.1 GCA_022777485.1 Bacteroidales bacterium | reverse complement strand
TTTTCAACTACAAAGTTACTAAAAATTTCTCACATATGCAAGTATTTTTTATATTATTTTCGGTCCATTCTGCTGTTTATCAATACATTAACAGCAAGTGCTTATATCGAACTCACGTTATTTACGATGGTCTATACCATGCGTATTGTCTTGACGACTCGAACGAATCTTTGGCACGATTTTGTCCCGATTTTGACCCGCTGTGAAAATCGGTAGTCAGTAGCCCTGTGATTTGCCATTTTATCGAACAGAGAAAACAATTCTATTCTTCTGATATTCTATAAAATAGCAATGAGAGTTCCATTGCTGAAACTCTCATCTGTCGAGAAGAGGCGACTCGAACGCCCGACCCCCACGTCCCGAACGTGGTGCGCTACCAACTGCGCTACTTCTCGATGCCTTTCAGTTCACTTGAAAAGCGGCTGCAAAGGTACTGCTTTTTTTTGATATATGCAAATTATTTTGCTTTTTTTCTCGAAAAAGCGCGTTTTCCTCCGCTTGAAGGCGCGGAATTGGCTATTATTTCGCGGCAGTCTTCTTCGGTGAGTGCCTGCGCGTCCTGCCCCTTTGGAATCTTATAGTTGTTGCCGTTGGCTTTGATATACGGTCCAAATCGTCCGTTCAGTACTTCTATCTCGCCGAACACATGGATGGGCTCTTGCGCCTGTGCTTTCTTCTCCATCAGCGCCTGCGCTTCGTCCAGCGTGATGGTAAGCGGGTCAGTACCCTTGGGAATGCTGACGAACGCCCCTTTGTGGCGGATGTAGGGTCCGTATTTTCCTTCGCCCACTACCACCTCCTCGCCGTCTAACTCGCCCAATGTATAGGGTAGGGCGGTGTGGAAAAGATCCAGTGCCTCGTCCAGCGTGATGGTAAAGATAGACTGCCCTTTCTTGAGCGACGCGAAGCGCAAATTCTCCGAGTCCGCGCTACCAATCTGTATGCACGGTCCCATCTTGCTTATCTTTGCCACTACGGGCTCACCTGTCTCGGGGTCGGTGCCCAACTCGCGACCTGCAATCTTGCCCGAAGGAACAGAGGATAACATAGGGTGGAAGGCTTTATAGAATGTATCCACAGTCTTCACCCAGTCGGCTTCGCCCTCTGCTATTCTGTCGAAATTGGCCTCTTCGTTCGCTGTGAAGTCGTAACTCAAGATTTCGGGGAACTGCTTCACAAGGAAATCGTTGGTGATACAACCCAGGTCCGTTGGTAGCAGTTTCTGATTATCTGCACCTGCCATCTCCTGCTTGGTCGTTTCGCTTATCTTACCGTTTCGGAGCGTCAGTATTGTCAGGTTGCGCTTCTGTCCCGTTACATTGCCTTTCTCCACATATTTACGCGACTGGATGGTCTCAATGATGGTTGCGTAGGTAGAAGGGCGACCGATACCCAGTTCTTCCATCTTCTTCACGAGCGTCGCTTCGGTGTATCGATAAGGTGGCTTGCTGAATGTCTGCTGGGCAGTAATTTCCTGCGCAAGCAGGTGCTGCCCTGCATTTACGCGCGGCAGCGTAGCGGTCGGCTCCTCGGTGTCGTCGTTGCTCTGCACATATGCTCGCATGAAACCATCGAAAGTAACCACCTCTCCGGTAGCGACAAAGACCCATTCCGGCTCGCTCTTGACGGGCGATAGAACTCCTACTTCCACGCGCGTCGTCTCTATCTCAGCGTCCGCCATCTGCGAGGCGATGGTACGCTTCCAAATCAGTTCGTAGAGCCGTTGCTCATCTGCCGTCGTGCCTGCTTTGCGCTTGTCCATGTAACTCGGACGAATCGCCTCGTGTGCCTCTTGGGCGCCCTTGCTGGAGGTGTGGTATTGGCGCGTCTTTTGATAGGCTTCTCCGTATTCTGCCAGCACCTCTTGCTTGCTCGTCGCGAGCGCCAGACTGCTGAGATTCACCGAGTCGGTACGCATATAGGTGATATGTCCTGCTTCGTAGAGCGACTGTGCCAGACGCATGGTCTTCGACACGGGGAACTTCAACTTCCGCGCTGCCTCCTGCTGCAAAGTGGAGGTGGTGAAAGGCGGCGCAGGAGTGCGTTTGCCGCTTTTCTTCTGCACATCGCGCACGCAGAACTCCGCTCCGGTGCATGCCTCCAAGAATGCGCGAGCCTCCTCCGGCGTGGCAAAACGATGGTTCAACTCTGCACGCAACATAGGAGATGTTCCTGCCACCTCAGAGTCTGAACCGATATGTTCTTGGTTCTTGGTTCCTTGTTCCAACAAAAACTCCGCCGTTACGCGGTACTGTGCCGTGCTCTTGAACTGCGCTATCTCGCGCTCGCGCTCCACTATCAGGCGCACTGCCACCGACTGCACACGCCCCGCCGACAAACCTGTCGTAACCTTCTTCCAAAGCACCGGTGATAACTCATAACCCACTATTCTATCCAGCACACGGCGCGCCTGCTGTGCATTCACAAGGTTGTAATCGATGTCTCTCGGCTGCTCAATAGCCCGCTGAATGGCGGACTTTGTAATCTCGTGAAAGACAATGCGTTTCGTGTCTTTTTTGTCTAACCCGAGCACCTCTTTCAGGTGCCATGCAATAGCCTCTCCTTCGCGGTCTTCATCGCTTGCCAGCCATACCGTTTCGGCTTTCTTCACCTCCGCTTTGAGGGTGTCTACGAGATGGTGTTTCTTGGGGTCAACCACATAGTTGGGTGCGTAGCCGTGCTCAAAATCAATACCCATGCTGTTCTTCCCCAGCGGCTCAATATCGCGAATATGCCCTTGTGAGGAAAGCACATGGTAGTCATCGCCTAAAAATTTCTCTATTGTCTTGGCTTTTGCGGGAGACTCCACTATTACTAAGTTCTTGCTCATAGGTTGCGTTGTTTGCGTAATTTTCGTTGTTTACATTGTTTCGTTGAATGTGTTGTTGCGTCGTTTTTGCCGAAACCGCGGGCAAAGGTACAACATTTTTCCCACATACACAAACAAAAAGGCTATTTTTTCAAAAAAAGGATGAAAAGACCGCTATGCTGTTAGACCGCTATGCTGTTAGACCGCTTCGCTGTTTGACCGCATTGCTGTTAGTCCCGACTTGTCGGGATAGACCGTTTCACTGTCCGACTATTATACAGCAAGACCGCTTCGCTGTCTGACTGATTTAGTATATCAGTCTTTCAGCGTAGCGGTCTTTCAGTGAACGCAGTGAGCGGTCTGACAGCCATTAGGCGGTCCTGCTTAAGCCTCTTGTGCCTCTGCCTCAGCGGCAGCAGCCTCTTGAGCGGCTTCCTGTGCAGCGGCTGCGAGCGCAGCAGCGGCAGCAGCACGCTTCTCAGCCACAGCAGCGGCTTTCTTCGCATTGGTCTCTACCTCTTGTGCGAGCAGAGCCTTTGCAGCAGCCACTTTCTTGTCAGCCTCAGCCTGCGAAATCTTGCCATTCTTTGCGTCTTTCTGTGCTTTCCAAGCATCAAAACGCTTCTGAGCCTCCTCTTGCGAGAATGCGCCCTTTGCCACACCACCATTCAGGTGCTTCATCAGCAGTACGCCCTCGGCGGAGAGGATGTTGCGAACGGTGTCGGTAGGTTGTGCACCTACGCCCAACCAATACAGCGCGCGGTCGAAGTTAAGGATGACTGCACTGGGGTTGGTGTTGGGGTTGTACGAACCGAGACGCTCAATGATTTTGCCGTCACGCGGCGAGCGGCTGTCTGCTACTACGATGTGGTAGAAAGCGTAGTCTTTGTGACCATGACGAGCCAAACGAATCTTTGTTGCCATTTAGACTTTTGTTTTTGTGGGCTACAACTGCACGAGTTGCCTGCCCGAGTTAATAAATCGTTAGTGCTTTTTACCCGAAAAAGCGTGCAAAGTTACTGCTTTTTTTTGGTATATGCAAATAAAATTTGTTTTTTTCGTTTTTTTTTAGTACTTTTGCAGCGGATTTTAGGATAAAGGACCGTTCGCTATGCTCACTGAAAGATGAAGGATAAAAGACTGATTACCTTCGTTCGCTGAGGATGAAAGATAAAGGATGAAGGATAAAAGACTGATTACCTTCGTCCGCTGAGGATGAAAGATAAAGGATGAAGGATAAAAGACTGATTACCTTCGTCCGCTGAGGATGAAAGATAAAGGATGAAGGATAAAAGACTGATTAGTTTTTGTCTATACATTTCAGAGTCGAAAGTAGCTTCAACTCCCCCGCCTCTCCTATAAGGAGGGGAGGGGGTAAGGGGGCGGGATGGTACACTCGGCATCAAGCCGCAAAGGGGATAAAAGAAAAAGGAAAAAACAAAGTACAAAGGAATACATGATAAATGACAAAATACTTTCGTCTTATGCAGTTCACACTGCGGCTGTATGCCGAGTCCTCCTCCCGCCCCCTTACCCCCTCCCCCCTCTAAGAGGGAGGCGGGGGAGTTAAAGTTACTTTCGTCTGCTGACTTTCAGAGTCGTGACTATTTAGTCTTTAATCCTGTGTCCTTAATCCTTTATACAAACAGAGTCCTTAATCCTTTTTACAAACAAAACCTATGCAATCATTAGATAATCCTATTCTTCATTTGGTTGGCGAGGAGGCAGACCGCTTGCAGTTAGACTGCTATGTCATCGGCGGCTGGGTGCGCGACCTGTTGCTGCACCGCCCCTCCACCGATATCGACATCGTGGTGGTAAAGAAGGTGGACCCCCTCCTTCCCTCCGTCCCCCCTTCTACTCCCCCTACAAAAGGAGAGAGTATACAATTACCGTCCAATCTTACCCCCTCCCTTGCAGGGAGGGATGGGGTGGGTCCTGTCTCCATCGGTATTGAGTTAGCGCAAGCCGTTGCCAAGCGTCTTGGCAAAGGTGCGCACCTCTCCGTGTTCCGCACCTACGGTACAGCGCAGGTGAAGCGCGGCGAGATGGAGTTGGAGTTCGTGGGCGCGCGCAAAGAGAGTTACCGCCACGACTCCCGAAACCCCATCGTGGAGGACGGCACCCTCGAAGAAGACCAGAACCGCCGCGACTTCACCATCAACGCCCTCGCTATCTGCCTCAACAGCGACCGCTACGGCACCCTGCTCGACCCCTTCAACGGCATACAGGATATGCAGGACATGATTATCCGCACGCCGCTTGACCCCGACATCACGTTCTCCGACGACCCCCTGCGTATGATGCGGGCAATCCGCTTCGCCACGCAACTCGGCTTCACGCTCCATTCCGACACCTTCGACGCCATCGTGCGCAACCGCGAGCGCATTCGTATCATCACCCGCGAGCGTATAGCCGATGAACTCAACAAAATCATGCTCTCGCGCAAGCCCTCCGTAGGCTGGCTGCTGCTGGATAAGACGGGACTGCTGCCGCTTATCTTCCCCGAACTGGTTGCACTGAAAGGCGTGGAGGTGAAGAACGGCAGGGGGCACAAAGATGTCTTCTACCACACTCTGCAGGTGCTCGATAACCTCGCCGAGACCTCCGACAAACTATGGCTTCGCTGGGCGGCACTGCTCCACGACATCGGCAAACCACGCTCCAAGGCGTACGACCCGCAGGCGGGATGGACCTTCCGCAACCATAACTACCTCGGCGCGCGCATGATACCCCGTATCTTCCGACAGATGAAACTGCCGCAGAACGAGAAGATGGACTATGTCATCAAGATGGTGGACCTGCACATGCGCCCCATCAACCTCATCGAAGACACCGTGACCGACTCCGCGGTGCGCCGACTGCTCTTCGAGGCGGGCAACGACATAGAGGACCTCATGCTACTCTGCGATGCCGACATCACATCGCGCAATGCCGACAAGGTGGCGCGCTTTCATCAGAACTACCAACTCGTGCGGCAGAAGATGGTGGAGTTGGAGG
>JALFGC010000059.1 GCA_022777485.1 Bacteroidales bacterium | reverse complement strand
TTTCCAGCCCCCACACCGCATCGATGCCCTTCCGATCTCTGAAAATATATACCTTTCAAATAGCAATTTATTATGGCAACACAACAACAAACAGGCACCTTATACAACGCTTTGACGGCAGGTAGCAAAATCATCGGCACCATCATTGCCGATTCGGATATTCGTATTGACGGAACAGTAGAGGGCGATTTGCAATGCTCGGGCAAGGTGGTGATAGGCGAGAAAGGCAAACTGAAAGGCACTATCGACTGCCAAAATGCTGAGATAATGGGCGCAATGGAAGGAAAGTTAGCCGTTCACCACACGCTGGCACTTCGTGCTACAGGCAAGATTCAAGGCGAGGTAAAAACGCAGACGCTGATTGTCGAGCCGAATGCCATCTTCAACGGCTCCTGCTCTATGTCGCCCGAACCGAAGGCTGCGGGAAAATAACACCTAAAATCTATATATTACCATGATTATCAAACCATTTCGTGGCATTCGTCCACCCAAACAGTTAGTAGAGCAGGTCAGCAGTCGTCCCTACGATGTGCTGAACTCGGAGGAAGCACGCCGAGAGGCGGCAGGCAACGAGAAATCGTTGTATCACATCATCAAACCGGAAATCAACTTCGAGGACGGTACCGACGAGCATGACCCGAAAGTGTATCAGAGTGCGCGCGAGCACTTCGACCTCTTCCGGAAAGAGGGTTGGCTGGTGCAAGACGAGCAGGAGAAATACTATGTGTATGCCCAGACGATGGACGGCAGGACACAGTACGGACTGGTGGTAGCCGCGTGGGTAGAAGATTATATGGAGGGGCGCATCAAGAAGCACGAACTGACCCGCCGCGACAAAGAGGAAGACCGCATGAAACATGTGCGGGTGAACAACGCCAACATGGAGCCCGTATTCTTCGCCTATCCCCACCGCGACGACTTGGACGCTATCATAGCACAAGTAACCGCCGGCGAACCGGAATACGATTTTGTAGCACCGCCGGAGGGATTCCGACACACTTTCTGGCTCATCAACGACCCCGTTACCATCTGCCATATCACGCAGATATTCAAAGAGATACCGGCTATGTACATCGCCGACGGGCACCATCGCTCCGCCGCTGCCGCGCTGGTAGGTAACGAGAAGAAACTGCAAAATCCCAACCATACCGGCAAAGAGGAGTATAACTATTTCCTCGCCGTATGCTTCCCCGATAACCAACTGAATATCATCGACTACAACCGCGTGGTGCGCGACTTGAACGGACTGACGGAAGAAGCATTCTTGCACGCGTTGGAAGCAGATTTTGTTGTAGAGAAGAAAGGCACGGAGATTTACAAGCCGCAGGCTTTGCATAACTTCTCGCTCTACCTCGGCGGAGAATGGTACAGCCTGACGGCGAAAGCAGGACGCTACGACGACAGCGACCCCATTGGAGTGCTGGATGTAACCATATCGAGCAACCTGATTCTCGATAAGATTCTCGGTATCAAGGACTTGCGCTCGGATAAGCGTATCGACTTCGTAGGCGGTATTCGCGGCTTGGGCGAACTGAAACGCCGCGTGGACTCGGGAGAGATGAAGGTGGCTTTGGCACTCTACCCCGTTACCATGCAGCAGATTATCGACATTGCCGACTCGGGAAACATCATGCCGCCAAAGACCACTTGGTTTGAGCCGAAACTGCGCAGCGGACTGGTGATTCACGCGCTCGAATAAACGAATAAACGAATAAACCAATATCAAAAGCCATTGAATAGTAAAGTCCCTTACATATATATGTGTGCGATGATAGTCCTCTCGGTAGGGCTATCATCTTGCAGTATTAAGCAGCGCGTGAAGAAGGCAGATCGTATGTACGCCATTGGCGAGTATTATGATGCTGCCGACTTATACAAGCAGTGCTACAGCCGTATCTCGCCGCAAAAAGAGCGCGCGATGAAAGCACATGTAGCATTCAACCAAGGCGAGTGCTACCGTATCTTAAACAACAGCAGGGCAGTGAACGCCTACAAGAACGCTATTCGCAACAAGTATCAAGACTCCATCGTCTATCTTCGCTATGCGCAGGTGCTGCAATACCAAGGTAAATACAAGGAAGCCGACCAACAATACCTGATTTACTTACAGTCTTATCCCACTGACTATCAGGCGCAAGCGGGGCATTATGCTTGTCAGCAGATAAACGAATGGAAGAAGCAGACCTCTCGCTACAAAGTGTCGCTCTCCAAGGACTTCAACGCCAAGCGAAGCAGCAGTTTCGCACCGCAGTTCATCGGAGAAGACGCCGACGCCATCATGTTCACCACCAACCGACAGGCTTCGGGCGCTTCCGGCAATAGGAAGAAAAACCTCAAACGCCCCAGCCCTGTAACGGGGGCGCAGTTGTTCAGCCTCTATTCGGCGCGTAAGAACGCCGCCGGAGAATGGGAGGACATTGCGCTGGCGGAAGGGCTCTACGGCGATGAGCAAGAAGAGCAAGAGAACGACTCCACAAGCGGAGGAGGCGCAAAGAACACCGCAGAATTAGGCGTCTGCTGCTTTTCCGCCGACGGACGCACAATGTATTTCACCTACTCAAAGCCCGTCAACGGGCAAGACCTCGGGGCAAAAATCTATCGCTCCTCCCGCGCCAGCGGCGAATGGGGCGAAGCGCAGGAGGTAAAACTCTTTGCCGACAGCAGTATCACCGTAGGACATCCCTCGCTCAGCGCCTCCGGAGACACGCTCTACTTCGTCTCTGACGCCCCGAATGGATTCGGCGGCAAAGACCTCTATATGGCAGAACTGGATGGAGAAGAATGGGTGAATGTGCAGAACATGGGTGCGCAAATCAACTCAGCAGGAGATGAGATGTACCCATGCATTCACCCCAATGGAACACTCTATTTTGCCTCCAATGGGCATCCCGGATATGGAGGACTCGACATCTTCATGGCGCAGCAAGACACCACGGTGCACGATTCCACTGCATGGCTTATCTTTAACATGGGAGCGCCCTTCAACTCCAACAACGATGATTTCGGAATAACATTCGCAGGCAACTCACAAAACGGATTCTTCTCCTCCAACCGAGGGCAGAAAAAAGGCTACGACCAAATATACGAGTTTGTGCTGCCGGAGATGGTCTTCCTCGTAGAAGGTAAGTTGACCGACAACCAAGGGGAGCCTATCTCCAACGCCACTATCCGCCTTGTAGGCGACGATGGCACCAACACCAAAGTACAGGCACGGCGGGATGGCACCTATAAGATAAAGGTGAACAAAGACGCACGCTATATCATGCTTGCTACTGCTCGCGGCTACCTCAACGCCCGCGAAGGTTTCAACACACACAATCTTACCGACAGCAAGACCTATCAGCAAGACTTCATCCTATCACCCGTCAGCAAGCCTGTTACGATGGATAATATCTTCTATGAGTTCGGCAAATGGGATTTGACGCCTGCCTCGGAAGAGGGGTTGCAGTCACTCGTCAAACTGCTCAACGACAATCCGAATATCACTATCGAACTATCGGCGCACACCGATATGAAAGGCGACTCGGTATTCAATGTGAGGCTTTCGGAAAAACGAGCAGAGGCAGTGTGCAATTACCTGATAAGCAAAGGGATAGAGCGTGAGCGTCTGACGCCTGTGGGCTACGGGAAACAGAAACCCGTTACTGCTGACAAAGCGCTTCACACGCAGTATCCATTCATCCCGCAAGAGCAAGTGCTGGACGAAGCGTTTATCCTCAGCCTTCCCACAGAGCAGCAGGAAATCTGCAACCAAATCAACCGCCGCACAGAGTTCAAAGTGCTGAGGACTACATATAAGTTGTATTAAAGTAGCAGAGAACAAATAGTCAAATAGTCAAATAAGCCATGCGTCAATACTTAGATTTATGCGAGCGGGTACTGCGAGAAGGAGTACGAAAAGAAGATAGAACAGGCACGGGTACTATGTCGGTGTTCGGACACCAAATGCGCTTCAATCTGGAAGACGGATTCCCTCTCCTCACCACCAAGAAACTGCACCTGAAATCCATCATTTACGAACTGCTGTGGTTCCTGCAAGGCAACACGAATGTGCATTACCTGCAAGAGCACGGTGTGCGTATATGGAATGAATGGGCGGACGAGAACGGCGAGTTAGGTCCCGTATATGGGCATCAGTGGCGCTCGTGGCCCGACTACAAAGGGGGCAGCATCGACCAAATAAAGCAGGTGGTGGAGCAGATAAAGCACAACCCTGACTCGCGGCGTATGATAGTCAGCGCATGGAATGTGGCGGAGGTGAACGACATGGCGCTCCCCCCTTGCCACACCCTTTTCCAATTCTATGTGGCGAACGGAAGGCTGTCGCTCCAACTCTACCAGCGCTCCGCGGACATCTTCCTCGGCGTGCCGTTTAATATCGCTTCGTATGCCCTGTTGCTGCAGATGATGGCGCAGGTAACGGGACTCAAAGCAGGCGACTTCGTGCACACTTTGGGCGATGCGCATATCTACCTCAACCACCTCGAGCAAGTGCACTTGCAACTCACCCGCGAGCCGCGCTCCCTGCCGCAGATGGTGCTCAACCCCGAGGTGAAAGACATCTTCGCTTTCCAATACGAGGATTTCCAACTGCTGAACTACGACCCACATCCGCATATCGCCGGCGTAGTGGCGGTGTAAAAAGTCGCTCACAAACACCTCCTCACTAACATAACCTCATCCATATACCTTTTCAGCGCAGATACTATTCAGTCTTTCATCTTTCATCCTTCATCCTTTATCCCCCCAAACACTATGCTCTCGATTATTGCCGCAGTGGCGGAGAACAATGCGCTTGGGAAAGGCGGCGACCTACTTTGCCACCTACCCAACGACCTCAAGCACTTCAAGGCAACCACCTTAGGAGCCCCGGTTATCATGGGCTCCCACACCTACCTCTCGCTGCCGCGGAGACCCCTTCCTAAGCGCCGAAACATCGTCATCACCACGCGCGAAGCAAACCTCTTCGAAGGGGCAGAGGTAGCGCGCTCGCTGCAAGAAGCATTGCGCATGGCGCAAGACGCTCCCGAGGTTTTCATCATCGGTGGAGGCATGGTCTATCGAGAGGCACTGCCCCTAACGGACAAACTCTACATCACCCATATCCACCACGCATGGCAGGACGCAGACACCTTCTTCCCCACCCTCTCACCAACCGATTGGCAGGAAGTCTCTCGCGAAGAGCACCCCGCTGACGAACAGCACCCATACCCCTACACCTTCGCCACCTATTTGAGAAAAGAACAATAAGCAGCAACCCTGTTCACTGCCGGAGAAAGAAAAGCCATACACGAAGGTAATCCTTCCTTCATCCTTCATCCTTCATCCATTATGAACTACGAATCAATCATATCGCCCATCGTGGGTATTAGCGCCAAGCAGGTGGCAGCCACTATCGCGCTACTGGATGAGAAAGCCACAATCCCCTTCATCGCCCGTTACCGCAAGGAAAAGACAGGCTCCTTAGATGAAGTGCAGATAGCCGGAATACAGCAGGAGTACACCCGCTTGCAAGACCTATCCGACCGAAAGCAGACCGTGCTCTCCACCATCGAGAGCCAAGGCAAACTGACCGACGACCTGCGCCGACGCATAGAAGACTGCTGGAATAGCACCGAGTTAGAAGACATCTACCTACCCTACAAGCCCCGCCGAAAGACCCGCGCCGACATCGCCGCCGAGAAAGGGCTCACACCGCTCGCGGAGGAATTGTTCAAGCAGATGGTAGCCAATCCCGAACAGATAGCAAAACGCTATCTCAATGAAAATGTGAAAGATACCACCGAGGCGCTGCAAGGCGCTCGCGACATCATCGCCCAACGCATAGCCGAAGACGAGCGTTCGCGCAACGCCATCCGCCGTGAGTTCTCCTACTCCGCCATACTCACTACTAAGGTGGTGAAAGGCATGGAAAACAACCCCGACGCGCAGAACTACAAGGACTATTTTGCCGTCTCCGAGCCGCTCAAACGAATTTCAAGCCACCGCCTGCTCGCCATCCGACGCGCAGAGAAAGAGGGCTTCATCCGCGTGGACATCTCGCCTGATCAAGAGAAGAGTCTCGACAAACTCGCCCACCTCTACCTCCGAGCCACCAACGACGCAGCCTACCAAGTGGAACTCGCCATGGAGGACGGCTACAAACGACTGCTCAAACCCGCCATCGAGACCGAGTTCGCCGCGCAGAGTAAGGAGAAAGCCGACGCCGAGGCGATACGAGTCTTCGCCAACAACCTGCGACAACTGCTGTTGGACGCCCCCCTCGGGCAAAAACGCGTCCTCGCCCTTGACCCGGGATTCCGAACAGGCTGCAAGGTCGTAGTGCTCTCCCCGCAAGGCGACCTGCTCATGCACACCGTCGTCTATCTCCACCAGCCCAACGCAACCAAGACTATCGCCACACTCACGCAGCAGTATGCCATACAAGCAATAGCCATTGGCAACGGCACAGCCAGCCGCGAGACGGAGCAGATGGTGCAGGTCGCGCTCAAAAACATAAGCGAAACGCAAAAGCCGCAGGTCTTCGTAGTCAGCGAGAACGGCGCCTCAGTCTATTCCGCAAGCAAGACAGCCCGCGAGGAGTTCCCCGACGAAGATGTAACCGTCCGAGGCGCGGTCAGCATTGGCAGGCGGCTCATGGACCCGCTCGCTGAACTCGTAAAAATCGACCCGAAGTCCATCGGCGTAGGGCAGTACCAGCACGATGTGGACCAAACGCGGCTCAAAGAGAGCCTCGAACAGACCGTCGAGAGCGTGGTGAACCATGTAGGCGTAGATGTGAACACCGCCAGCAAGCACCTGCTCACCTACATCTCCGGTTTGGGACCCACCCTCGCGCAGAACATCGTGGACTACCGTGCCGCCAACGGCGCTTTCCCCAACCGTAAGTCACTGCTACGCGTGCCGAAGATGGGAGCGAAGACCTTCGAACAATCAGCGGGTTTCCTGCGAGTTACCGACTCCGACATGCCGCTCGACAACTCCGCCGTGCACCCCGAAGCATACCCCGTGGTCGAACAAATGGCACGCGATTTGGGTTGCACAGTGGCTGACTTGCTAAAAGATAAAACCCTTCGTAGTAAAATCAACCCCGAAAAATACATTTCCAAAGAAATCGGGCTGCCCACACTGATGGATATCCTCCACGAGTTAGAGAAGCCGAGCCGAGACCCGAGACAGCAGTTAGAGGAATTCCATTTTGCCGAGCATGTCCACACTATCGACGACCTACAAGTAGGCATGGTGCTACCAGGAATCGTAACCAACATCTCCAATTTCGGCGCGTTCGTCGATTTGGGCGTCCACAAAGACGGACTCATACACATATCCGAGATGGCTAACCGCCGTATCTCCGACCCCGCACAGGTAGTCGCCCTCCACCAACATGTACAGGTGCGAGTCATCGCCATTGACCGCGAACGCTCCCGTATCCAACTCTCCCTCAAACAGGTATAGAACGCATAGGGAAAGAGACCTAACTACCCGCAACAAAGCACGATTTTCCCACCCCAAATTTTCGCGGGTCTATCGCGGGTCTATCGCGGGTCTATCGTAACATTACCGCAGGTCGCCCTCCCCTCCCCCGCAGAGGCTGAGCACACAAAAAAGGCTATCCAACAATACAACTTGTTGGATAGCCTTTTTTTCGTTACTACTTCGTCTTCCGTTATGCCATCAGCGCGCCTACAAGGGCAAGAATAGCATAGAACTCAGGAAGAGCGGCGTAAATCATCGTGTTGGTCTGTACATCATGACCGGCTGCAATACCGGCGATACCGTTTGCGCAAACCATACCCTGACGAATAGCAGAGAACAGGCAAACCAAACCTACTGCCAAACCTACACCGAAATACAGCGCGGGGTTAGCAGCGATAGCCGCTTTGTCCCACATCAGGAATGCCACGAAACCATACAAACCCTGCGTAGCGGGAAGTGCAGAGAGAATCATGTACGAAGACGATTTCTCTTTGTTCTTCTTCAATGCACCTTCTGCTGCATTAGCAGCGATTGTGGTTCCGTACGCCGAACCGATACCTGCGAGGCCGAGCATCAGCGCCCAACCCAAAAAACCTAAGAATTCCATAATGATAATTGATTATTTAATGATTATTATTTCTTAAATGGTTGATAAGCAACACCTTTGCCTTCATAACCGGAGTTCTTGAAGTACTCCACGAAGGTTAGACGCAAGGGGTGCACAAACGCGCCCAGCGCAGACATCGCCACATTCAGCACATGCCCAATCAGCAGGATAAGCACAAAGCCCACCCACTGCCAAGTGGGGTTCTCGCCAAGCACCATCAGTCCGAGGTCGTTGAATGCACCACCCAACATACCGCCTGCCAAGCCAAGCGCGTACAGACGCACATACGATAGCACATCGCCCAACAGTCCCGTCGCCATGTTGTAGGTATCCCACAGACCTGCGCCGATATTCAGCAGCGGGTTGCGACCGGGCTTGTTGAAGATATATATGCCCAACGCACTCACGCCCGCGATACCTATCAGCGTCCATTTGGTAACCTCCGCCGGAGCATTGAAAAGCATTAGCAGAATCAGTGCCGACAAGCCACCCACTACCAGCAACAGCCAGCCCCACGTGGAGATATTCTCCTTGAAGCCGAAGCGCTTGGTGTAGCAAATAGCCTTCACCACCATAGCCAAGCAGATATGGAACACACCGATACAGATAGCCAGCACCATCTGCGCATCGTAGCCCATCACCTTTCCTTGCACGATAATGCCCTTCAATGCCTCAGGATACCAATCCGCTTGCGCCAAAGGAATACCGAAGAAAGTGCCCAAGAACAGTCCGACCACCGCAGTGCCCACGCCCAGCGTGGTGATGATAGGACCTAAGCCCTCAAACATGCTGATGTTCAGTTTCTTGTAGTGCACCAGCAGACCGAAGGCAATCAGCACCAATCCGTATCCCGCATCGCCCATACACATCGCGAAGAACAGGAGATAGAACGGTGCCAGGATAGGCGTAGGGTCAAACTCGCCGTAGGTCGGCATGCCGTACATACCCGTGAAGCACTCAAACATACGCGTGAACCAATTGTTGCGCAGTTTGATAGGCGTGTTGTCCTCCTCCGTCGGGTCTTCGGCTTGGAAGTAGATATCCTGCTCTTGGAGCATAGTATCGAGTGCCGCAGTTTGGTCTATCGGACAGAAGCCCTCCACCACTTTCAGTGCGCCCTCTGCCACCGTGTCAGTATTGAGCGTAACGCGCTGCCAGTCAATCTGCTGCAAAGTCTCTTTGTACTCCTGCTCCATTGCGGGCAACTGCTCTTTCTGCCACAACTCGATACGCGCGTTCTGCGCTGCCAGCAGCCCTTTCAGTCCTTCCACATCTTGCAGCAATGCCGCCGACGACTTCTTGCTGAGGGTGAGTTCCGTAGCATACGCTTGCAAGTCCTCCGGCTGTTCCGCCTCTTCACCCGTTTTCTCTACAACTACGAAATAGACTTGCCCTTTCTCAACAGCGACCTCTGTCCCCCACTCTGCCTCAAACTTCTTCTGCGGGCAGACGAAGAAACGCAGCGAATAGCCTGCTTGTTGCAGTTGCTCTATGCGCTCTGCGGAGAAATCGCCCCACACTGCCATCGCCTTCGCCTCTTTCTCGGTAGCCGCAATACGGCTCTCCACATTGGCTTTCTCTTGCAGCAATTGGTCAGGCGCACCTTGTGCAATGGTCTTGCGCAGGCGGTCTGCCTGCTGCAACAACGACTGCAAAGTAGCATCTTCTGCCGTACCCGAAGCCTTCTCCGTGATATGCACCACGCCCAGCGAGCGCAACTGCTCCAAGAACGCCTCGTAGTCTCGATGGAACACAAGGAAAGTATATTTCTTCATTTGCGTAATCATACGGCAGCCTCCTTTCTTGCTTGCTCCTCAGCGGCACGCGCCTCTGCCTCGCGTTTGGACTTCACGATTTTCTGGCTCGACTTGCTCAGGTTTTCCTCGTCTTCCATGAAACGCTTAATCTTGCGGATAGCGTCCTGATAGCCGGGTATCTGCACTTTCTCAAACAGGTTCACCTTCTGCGTGGTCTTCTTGCGGGCATAGTCCAGCAAGTCCACCTTACGCCGCACGAACTCCTGACGAATACCCACATCGGCTATCGCCTTAAGTTGCTCGAAGCCGTCGGCAAACCACTTGGGAGACGAGAACAGACTGAACTCCTTGGTAGAATAAACCACCTCTTCCAGCACGGGGACGCGCACGCCCGCAATCTTCTTCACGGACATACGCACATCATCCACATGGATGAGGCTCGTGTCAAACTCTCCCCACAAGGCAAGCATCTGGTCGTAGTCCTTGATGCGGCGATTCACCTCCGCATCCAGTTCCTCGATCTCCTTCTTCGCTTTCTTCACCTCGAGCCGAAGTGCCGACTCTTTGTTTTGCAGCGTCGGGAGCGTGCGTTGCCGCATCTTGAGATTTTTCTCAAGCGCCTGCAAGGAAGTTTTATTAAATTGATACGTAATAGCCATGATACATTAGGCTTTGGGCCAATATTTATCTACGATTGCCTGCTTGATGTTGACCTCTTCGGGCTTGAAGTACTTGGCAAATAGCGTCCATGCTACATCCAACATCTGCGTGGTGTTGATATTGACATCGATAGCCAAAATCTCGCGCGAATAGTCTTTTGCGAAGGCAAGGCAACGCTCATCGTAGTCGGTCAAGTCGAATCCGTTCTCCTTCTTGGTCTTTGCATTAGCAGCATCAGCATACAGACGAACGGCAGCGTTCATTACCTGCGGGTGGTCCTCACGGGTCTTCTTGCCTGCCACCAATTGTTTCAGACGCGACAGCGAGCGGAACGGGTCAACGATAACCTTACCGATGTCGCTATCACGACGGAGGTACAACTGACCCTCAGTGATATAACCGGTGTTGTCGGGGATAGCGTGCGTGATGTCGCCGCCGGACAGCGTGGTTACGGCAATGATGGTGATAGAGCCGCCACCTGTCTCCTCGGGGAACTGCACTGCCTTCTCGTAAATCTTCGCGAGGTCGGAATAGAGCGAACCCGGCATAGAGTCCTTCGAAGGAATCTGGTCCATACGGTTGCTCACGATAGCCAACGCGTCGGCGTAGAGCGTCATATCCGTCAGGAGGACAAGCACTTTCTCATGCTTCTGCACAGCGAAATACTCGGCTGCACACAGTGCCATATCGGGGATAAGCAGACGCTCCACAGGCGGGTTCTCGGTGGTGTTCACGAAGGACACGATACGGTCAAGCACGCCGGCGTTGGAGAATACATTCTTGAAATAGAGGTAGTCGTCGTTGGTCAGACCCATACCGCCCAAGATAATCTTGTCTGCCTCTGCACGCAGTGCCACGTTCGCCATCACTTGGTTGTAAGGCTGGTCGGGGTCAGCGAAGAACGGAATCTTCTGTCCGGAAACGAGGGTGTTGTTCAGGTCGATACCTGCGATACCGGTAGCGATGAGTTCGCTCGGTTGCTTACGGCGCACGGGGTTCACACTCGGACCGCCAATCTCCACTTCCTCACCTTCCACATCCGGTCCGCCATCAATGGGGTCGCCGTAGGCGTTGAAGAAGCGTCCTGCCAACTGGTCGCTCACTTTCAGCGACGGTGCCTTGCCGAGGAACACCACTTCTGCGTTGGTGGGGATACCCTCCGTGCCTTGGAACACCTGCAGGGTTACATCATCGCCCATAATCTTAACGACCTGAGCCAGTTTGCCATTCACGGTAGCGAGTTCATCGTTACCCACCCCTTCGGCTTTCAGCGAGCAAGTCGCCTTGGTGATAGCCGTAATCTTGGTGTAAATCTTTTGAAATGCCTTTGCCATAGTCGTTATCCTTTTATTTGTTTTTCTGCTAATAGGTTATTGAGTTTCTGTTGATAATCTTCGAACTCGGGGGAGTGGAACTCGCTGTAGTTCATCTGCTTGCAGAGGTTGATGACGCGCTTGAAGTATTCGCTTACCTCCAAGAAGTTTTGGAAGTCGTAGTCGTGCTTGCAGATATCCATCACCACATTGAGCATGTACTGCTGGCGGTTAAGCGGGCAAACGGCGTCAATCTTATCGAAGGCATCCTGCTGCAAGATAACGAAGTCAATGACCTCCGATTTCCAGAACTCCTCGTGGTAATCTACGGGCACACCGTCATCACCCAAGATGTTGATTTGCTCCTGAATCTCCTTACCGCGTTGCAGGTAGGTCTTCATGTCGTTCACCTTGCCGAGCCATTCGCTATCGATGAGTTGGCTGATATACTCCTCAAACTCGGGATATTCTATGTATTTAGAATAGGAGTCAATGGGGTTCACAGCGGGGTAACGCTTGCGGTCGGCACGCGCCTGCTCCAATGCGTAGAAACAGCGAGCCACTTTCTTCGTGCCCTCGGTAACCGGCTCTTTGAGGTTACCGCCGGCAGGCGACACCGTACCGAGGAAGGTAACGGAGCCGGTAGCACCATTGTTCAGATATACATATCCTGCGCGGGCGTAGAACGCACCGATGATAGCGGACAAGTCCATCGGGAAGGCGTCCTGACCGGGCAATTCCTCCAAGCGGTTGGACATCTCGCGCAATGCCTGTGCCCAACGAGAGGTGGAGTCTGCCATCAGCAGCACACGCAAGCCCATGGAGCGGTAGTACTCCGCAATGGTCATAGAGGTATAGACAGATGCCTCACGCGAAGCCACAGGCATATTCGAGGTGTTGGCAATGATGATGGTACGCTCCATCAACTTACGCCCCGTGTGGGGGTCTTCCAGTTCGGGGAACTCGGTGAAGGTCTCCACCACCTCGTTGGCACGCTCACCGCAGGCTGCGATAATAACGATGTCTGCCTCGGCTTGCTTGGAGATTGCGTGCTGGAGCACGGTCTTTCCCGTACCGAACGGACCCGGGATAAAGCCCGTACCGCCCTCGCAGATGGGGTTCGCAGTGTCGATAGTACGCACACCTGTCTCCAACAGTTTGAAGGGACGCGGCTTGCTCTTGTAGGCAAGGATGGCTTTCTTCACGGGCCATTTCTGCACCATGGTAACCTCATGGTCGTTGCCCTCGGCATCGGTCAGCACGGCGATGGTGTCCTCTATCTTGTATTCGCCGGCGGGTACAATGCTCTTCACCGTGTATTCGCCCTCGAAGACAAACGGCACCATAATCTTATGCGGTTGGTGGTTCTCATCCACCTCACCGAGCCATGCGGCTGCCTCCACCTTATCACCAACCTTTGCGATAGGCGCAAACTGCCAGAGTTTCTCTTTGTCGAGCGGGAAGTTGTACTCTCCGCGCTTCAAGAACACGCCCGTCAGTTTGTCCAAGTCGTTCTGCAGACCGTCGTAGTTACGGCTCAGCAGACCGGGACCAAGCGTTACCTCGAGCATGTGTCCGGTGAACTCCACTGCGTTGCCTACTTTCAGTCCACGGGTGGACTCAAACACCTGCGCATATACATTGTCGCCGATGACCTTAATCACCTCTGCCATCAACTGGGTTTGCCCCACGGTGATGTAGCAGATTTCGTTTTGTGCGACAGGACCATCTACCGTAACTATCACCAAGTTGGAGATGATACCTTTAACTTTTCCTGTTGTCATATCTTTGTACGATTCGTTTTTACTTTAACATTAATTGCCGCCAACTTTTTACCTTTTAACGTATAATTGCCGTGTAATTATTCATATAATTTTGCAATGAATAATTAATGGTTAATTACACGAAAATTATATGTTATGCTTCCTTACACGGTCATTAGATGTTTAGTCTAATTTAATTCCTTTCTTCATGTCTGCGACGAGGGTGCGGAAGACTTGCTCGCCTTGCTCTACGGTCAGCAGCGACCAGCGGTTGAGCATCTCGGCTTGCAGGTAGTACGCAAGCACATTCTCGATAGAGAAATCCACAAAGAGGGTCTTCTCCTCGAGCCATGCGAAGCGCAATGCGTCCATGCGTTTCTCGCGCTCCATCAGGTTCTCCACCTCCACGAGCGACATCACCTCCGGCAGGTTGTCCATCACGCCGCCCAATCCGAAGTCCTTCGCAGGCAGGTTCTTACGCAGTATCTCTGCTACCTGATTATGCCCCACCACCGACTTGCGCACATCGAAACCATGCTTGCGGCAGATAGTCGCCACCAGCACATTGCACATATCTTGATTAAAGGCAAACCACGCGCGAATAAACCGATTACGGCATTTCAATCCGTGTTCATAGAGCAGTTGCGTCCGCAAGTCCGTTTCCGACAAGCACTTGCGCGCGTCTTCCCACCAATCGGGTTGCCCAATGATGGTGTCGTCGTACTGCTCCATCTGCTCGGTTATCAGGGCGTCGTCGCTCTTCATGCGCAGCAACGCCAGCAGTGGTTTGTCTTTCTCGGCAAGCGTCTCATCCAGCAACACCAACAAAGCGTCCATCGACATAGGCGCTTCGCCATTGGCTTTCAAATCTGGCAAGCCTGCCAATAAACATTCGTAACCCATAGCGGCTTAGAATAACAGTTCAACCAATTGCGGACGAAGGAACTCTTTGAAATACTCCACGAACTCCTTGTCGCCGAAGTTCAACTTATAGCCACCCTCGGCAGGCACGATGGAGAAATCGGTCTTAATACCTTTCACCTCGTTGATTTTCACGCCCTTATCCAGCAGTCCTTTGGCATTGGCAGCGAAGTACTCACGCAGTGCCTCGGCATCTTTGGTCTCGATGGTAACCTCGCCGGTCGTAGCCATCTGTTCTGCCAACTTGGCAATCACGCCCTGCATAAACTTCGCATCAGCGGTAGCGGCTTTCACGCTGCTTTGCGCCACTTGGTCGGTCAGCAGGTTCGTAACCTCGGTCTTGAGGGCATTCACGCTCTGCTCGGCGAACAGACGCAACTCCGCGCGGGTGTTCTTGTCCATTTCTGCCGCTTTAGCAGCCGCTTGCGCTTGCACCGCCTCGGCTTGTTTCTTCGCCTCCGCTACGATACTTTCCGCCTCTGCTTGGGCTTTCGCAATAATCTGTTGTGCCTCCGCATTACCTTTCTCTACGCCTTCTGCGTAAATCTTGTCGGTTAATTCTGATAAGTTCATTGTATCTGTAAGTTTTATTATTTTCTGCTGTATGGAGTTGGATAACCGGCGTTCCTTATGTTATAGAACATATTTTCGCAAAGAAACCAAAACCGCTTGCAAAGATACAAAAAACATTCCACATATACAAATTTTTCGGAAAGAAAATGAAAAATACTACCATTTTGCACATTTGGAACGTTTTTCTTCGTGTGGCGCTCGGTAATGAGTACCCCGCCTCCGTTAATAGCCGTTAAGTGTTTTTCTTGTACTCCATTAATGACCGTTAATTATCCATATAATACATGCCTCCGTTAAAGGGCGTAGGATAACGAAAAATGGGGGAAGTTGTTACCTTTTTTTCCCGACAAGTCGCGGACGCATCCCCACCCCCTTCCTACCCATCATTCTTCCTCCTGCTATTCCCCAGCCACTCTTCTCGGTTTCTGCTCGGTTTCTGCTCGGTTTCTGCTCGGTTCTAACACCTGTCTATACCGAGACTATACCGAGACATAAGTTAACGTGAGTTCGATATAAGCAAACTATTCTCAGCAATCAAAGACTAAATTGGTTTTCCCGACAGGTCGGGACAAGTTTGGTAATGAATTAATGGTTAATTACACGTTAATTATACGTTAGAGAATACATATTTGAACAAT
>JALFGC010000090.1 GCA_022777485.1 Bacteroidales bacterium | reverse complement strand
CAAGTATTTTTATATTATTTTCGGTCCATTTTGCTGTTTATCAATACATTAATAGCAAGTGCTTATATCGAACTCACGTTACTATACAAAAAAAAGACTGCCTAAATCCATTAGACAGTCCTTTTTTGTTGTTTTGGTTCCTCTTAAGGTGCGACGCGGTTGATGTCGCGGGGGAACATCGAGCACTCCTTGACATTGTTAATGCCTAAGAAGCATGCCGTGATACGCTCCAGTCCGATGGCGAAACCGCCATGAGGCGGCATGCCGTTCTTGAAGGTATCGAGGTAAAAACGGAAATTGTCGGGGTTCATGCCGCGTTTGAGCATCTTCTCGCGATAGTCCGCCTCTTTGTGGATACGCTGCCCTCCGGAGGTAATCTCCAGTCCGCGCATCAGCAGGTCGAAACTCAGCGTCAAAGACGGGTCTTCGGGGTCGTCCATCGCGTAGAAAGCACGGTGTTGACTGGGGAAATGGGTTACAAATACAAAGTCCGAGCCGAACTGTTCCAGCGCGTACTTGCATATCGCGCGTTCTTCCTCGGGCGCTAAGTCGTCCTCGCCTCGGTGATCTTCCTCGCAGAGATGGTTCTCGAAGAGTATTTCATGCACCTCGCTCAGTTTCCATGCGGGGACTTGCTGCGGCAGTTGCGGCACGGTTGCATTCAGCAATGCCAACTCGTGGGCGCAGTCGGTTACAACTCGGCTGATGATAGCATGCAGCAAGGCAGCCTCCAGGGTCATCACATCCTCTTGCCCTTTGATAAAGCCCATCTCCACATCCAGCGAGATGTACTCGTTGAGGTGGCGGCTGGTGTTGTGCTTCTCCGCACGGTAAGCCGGCGCTATCTCAAACACGCGCTCATACACGCCCACGCCAATCTGCTTGTAGAACTGAGGCGACTGCGCTAAATAGACCTGCTTACCGAAATAGTCCATCTTGAACACATTGGCACCTCCCTCGGCGCCCTCGGATACAATCTTCGGGGTGTAGATTTGCGTGAAGCCGTTCTCTGTGAGGAAGTCTGCAAACGCTTTGGCGATAGTGCTCTGCACTTTCAGTATCGCCATATCGCGCGGGTTGCGCAGGGTAACCTGTCGGTTGTCGAACTTATATCGCAGGAGTGTCTCTTCGTCGCCGAACTTCAGTGCGTTCATGTCCACCACCTCGGGTGTGGTCGGGCGGGAGAGCACGCGGACAGTGCTGACTGCGACTTCTATCGTATTGTAGAACGCCGCAGGGTCTTTTATCTTTGCCTCTCCTACGGTACCCTCAATGGTTACCGCCATCTCGCGGCATAAACCGTTCAGCGCAATCTCATTGCCAGATTCATCAAAGAACTTGGAGGTTTCGTTCTGCACTACGGCTTGCAACAATCCGCGAGATTTTCGCAGGATGATGAACCCACCCCACTTCGTAACACGCACATTGTGAATCATTCCGCTCACGGTTACCATATCTCCTGCCTGGCAGTTGTCTATCGTAACGCCCGACGGCTTATGTTGCGTCAAATCAAGTAACATAGTAATTAAGAATTAAGAATTATGAATTATGAGTGTCCATACCCAGACCACTAATCACAGATTAGTTACCACCAAAAACAATTGAGGGTCAGGAAGCCCCGACCCTCAATCATTCTTTGTTATTTATTCTGCAGCGGGAGCCTCTGTCTCTTGAGCAGGTGCTTCAGCCTCTGCTACAGCCTCTTTCACTGCTTTCTTGCCGGCACGACGAGTAGCCTTCTTGGTGGCTTTCTTAGCCTCTTTGAGCATGTTCTCGTTGTAGTCCACCAACTCGATGATACACATCTCAGCGGCGTCTCCCAAACGGAATCCTGTACGCAAGATACGCGTGTAACCACCCGGGCGGTTCGCGATTTTCTCGCCTACATTCTGGAACAATTCGGTAACAGCATCTTTCTGATGAAGCATTGCAAACGCCAGACGGCGGTTGTTCATATTGTCCTCTTTTGCACGGGTGAGGATAGGCTCAACATAGATTCGCAGAGCCTTTGCCTTAGCCAACGTAGTAGAGATACGCTTGTGCATAATCAGCGAGCAAGCCATATTCGACAACATAGCAGCGCGGTGGTTTGCTTTGCGGCCAAGGTGGTTGAATTTCTTATTATGTCTCATAATAGTTTGTAATGTTAAATGGTGAGTTGTACTAATTAGTCATTCACATGGTAACGCGATATATCCATGCCAAAAGCAAGTCCGTTGCGCTCGAGCAGTTCGTCGAGTTCGGTAAGGGATTTCTTACCAAAGTTGCGGAACTTGAGCAAGTCCGAACGGTGGAACTTGACCAGTTCGCCTAAGGTTTCTACCTCGGCTGCCTTCAAGCAATTCAGCGCACGAACCGATAAATCCATATCCTGCAGACGCTGGTTGAGCAGTTGACGCATACGCAACAACTCCTCGTCCAAAGCACTGCTGCTCTTCTTGGTCTCCTGCTCAAGCACGATACGCTCGTCGGAGAACAACATGAAGTGGTAGATAAGGATTTTCGCTGCTTCGGTCAGCGCGTTTTGAGGGGTAATAGAACCATCGGTGGTGATCTCCAATGTCAGTTTCTCGTAGTCAGTACGCTGTTCCACACGGTACTGGTCAACGGAAATCATCACATTGCGAATCGGTGTGTAGATGGAGTCAATAGCAAGCACCCCAATCGGGTCATTGGCATTTCGATTCTCATCTCCAGGCACATAGCCACGGCCTTTGTTGATGGTCAATTCAATCTCAAAATCGGCAGCCTCATCCATCTCAGCCAATTGCAACTCAGGATTCAGCACCTCAAAGTTCTGAAGTACACTATTGAGTTCTCCGGCAAGGAAGGAAGTCGCTTTCGATACATGCAACTTTACCGTTTCACCCTCGGCTTCCACGCCTTCTTTGCGGATGAAACGCACCTGCTTCAGGTTGAGGATAAGGTTGGTTACATCAGTGATGACGCCAGGGATAGTAGCAAATTCATGATCAATACCACTGATGCGGATAGAGCAAATAGCATAACCTTCCAACGAGCCGAGCAGCACGCGGCGGATAGCATTGCCTATCGTAATACCATACCCCGGTTCGAGCGGACGAAATTCGAAAGTGCCTTTCGTCGAACTCGAATCCAACATTATCACCTTGTCAGGTTTGATGAAATTTAATATTGCCATGAATTTAATTGTTATTTAGAGTACAACTCGACGATTAACTGCTCTTTGATGTTCTCAGGAATCTCTGCACGCTGAGGAACATTGAGGAACTTGCCTGCTTTGTCTGCTTCATTCCACTCCAGCCAACTGTACTTGCTATGGTTGAAGCCTTCCAAAGACGCAGCAATAACCTCCAAAGATTTAGCTTTCTCGCGAACTGCTACCACTTGTCCGGGTTTCACTTGATACGAAGGGATGTTCACTACCTTACCATCTACGGTGATGTGACGATGGCTCACCAACTGACGAGCAGCGGCACGAGTAGGAGCAATACCCAAACGATAAACTACATTGTCGAGGCGGCACTCGAGCAACTGAATCAAGATTTCACCGGTAACACCTTTGGAACGGCTTGCCTGCGCAAAGAGCAGACGGAACTGACGCTCCAACACGCCATAGGTGTATTTAGCTTTCTGCTTTTCAGCCAACTGCTGGCCATACTCAGAGTTTTTCTTACGACGGTTCACACCATGCTGACCGGGAGCATAATTACGACGGTCAAGCACCTTGTCAGGACCGAAGATTGCCTCGCCAAAACGACGCGAGATGCGTGATTTAGGACCAATATATCTTGCCATAATCTTACTTGTTGTTTAATTGTGTTAAGTAATAATAAATTATACACGGCGGCGTTTCGGAGGACGGCAACCGTTGTGAGGCATAGGAGTTACATCCACGATTTCTACTACATCGATACCTGCAGCAACGCAAGCACGGATAGCAGACTCGCGACCTTGTCCCGGTCCTTTTACATACGCTTTCACCTTACGCAAGCCAAGGTCATAAGCCACCTTGCCGCAGTCTTGTGCTGCCATCTGTGCTGCATAAGGAGTATTCTTTTTCGAGCCACGGAAGCCCATCTTGCCAGCAGAAGACCAAGAGATTACTTGCCCGTCTCCATTGGCAATCGTTACGATAACATTGTTGAAAGAAGACATCACATGGAGTTGACCAACACCGTCAATCTTCACAACGCGCTTCTTAGCTGCAATTGCTTTCTTTGCCATAATTCGTTTGATTTAATTAGAGTGATTGGTTGTTGATTACTTCGTTGCTTTCTTCTTGTTAGCAACCGTTTTCTTTTTACCTTTGCGCGTACGGGCATTGTTCTTGGTCGATTGACCTCGAACAGGAAGACCGATACGGTGACGAACACCGCGGTAACAACCAATATCCATCAAACGCTTGATATTAAGTTGAATCTCCGAACGAAGATCACCTTCCACTTTGTACTGTGCACCGATGATTTCACGGATTTTTGCTGCTTGGTCATCCGTCCAATCCTGTACTTTGATGCTTGGGTCAACGCCTGCCTCTGCCAGAATCTTCTTTGCGCTTGAACGACCTATTCCGTAGATGTAAGTCAAACCGACTTCACCGCATTTATTCTGCGGCAGATCTACACCGACAATTCTTATAGCCATAATTTTTTACTTAGGATAAATTAGTTTTTAATTGTTTTCTTACTTTTCCGTCCATGAATATGCGCTTATCCTTGACGCATCTTCATTTTCGGTTCTTTCTTGTTGATTACATACAAGTGCCCTTTGCGGCGTACAATCTTGCAATCCGCATTGCGCTTCTTGATTGATGCTCTTACTTTCATTGTTGTAAAAGTATTTTTTGGTTATTTATAACGGAACGATATGCGTCCACGAGTCAAATCATACGGACTCATCTCCACTTTCACGCGGTCGCCTGCCAATATCTTGATATAGTGCATACGCATCTTACCTGATATGGTAGCAATGATGAGCGGTCCGTTCTCCAACTGTACGCGAAACATCGCATTAGACAGTGCCTCAGTGATTACACCATCCACTTCTATTGCATCTTGCTTAGACATACTGATATTGTTCTTGGATGTATAGTTAGTAATTAGATAAATCGGTCTCCCAAGACTTCCTTGATATAGTCAAATGTAGAGAGTATATCCGCCTTTCCATCGCGCACACAAACACTCAGTTCGTAGTGTGCGGCAGGTTTTCGGTCGGCAGTACGAGCTGTCCACCCATCATCTTCGATAATCACATTGCGACGACCTAAGCATATCATAGGCTCTATCGCAAGGGTCATCCCCGACTTCAGTACGATGCCGTTTCCTCGGCGTCCATAGTTGCAGACCTCCGGCTCCTCGTGCATATCACGTCCGATGCCGTGCCCCACGAACTCACGTACCACAGAATAACCTGCACGCTCGCAGTGGGTCTGAATGGTTGCACCAATATCCCCTAAACGGCGACCGGTGATAGCCTGCTCAATACCGAGATAGAGAGCCTCCTTCGTGGTGCGGAGCAGTTGCATTACCTCGGGTTTCACATCGCCCACCGGGAAAGTGTATGCACTGTCGGAATGAAATCCGTTGAGCAAAATACAACTATCCACCGAGATGATATCACCATCCTTGAGCACTACTTTGTCCGACGGAATGCCATGCACTACCTGTTCGTTAACTGAGGTGCAGAGTGTAGCGGGGTATCCTTCGTAACCGAGGCAAGAGGGTTTACCCCCATTATCCATGATAAACTCATATGCTACCTTGTCCAGTTGGGCTGTCGTAACACCCGGCTTGATGACTTTTGCCAGTTCGGCAAAAGTCTTACCAAGCAGGATATTGCTTTGGCGCATCAGTTCAACCTCTTCGTCTGTCTTAAGGAATATCATCTGTTCGTTACTAACACTTAGTCCTTAATGCAGATTAGTATGCCATAGCTCCGGAGCGACCTTTGATGCGCATGCCAGACTCAAAGAAGCCGTCATAGTGGCGCATAAGGAGGTGGCTCTCGATTTGCTGAAGGGTATCCAATATCACACCCACCATAATCAGAAGGCTAGTGCCTCCGAAGAACTGTGCAAAACCCATGCTCACACCAAAGAGGCGAGCAAAAGCCGGCAGGATGGCGATAATAGCCAATAGGATGGAACCCGGGAGTGTGATGCGCGACATAATTGAATCGATATACTCAGCAGTTTTCTTACCGGGTTTCACACCAGGGATAAAACCATTATTCAGTTTCAGATTTTCAGCCATCTGAACCGGATTAATGATGATAGCGGTGTAGAAATAGGTGAAGGCAATGATGAGGATAGCGAAAACGAGGTTATACCAAAATCCGTTGTTATCGCTGAAAGCGCGTACAAACGCACCGCTTCCGTCGGAGCTGAAGCCAGCTAAAGCGATAGGAATAAACATGATGGCTTGCGCGAAGATGATAGGCATCACATTGGCTGCATTCACCTTCAAAGGAATATACTGGCGTACACCACCGTATTGCTTATTGCCTTGGATGCGCTTTGCATACTGCACGGGGATACGGCGAGTACCTTGTACCAGCAGGATAGCAAAGGCGAACACGAGAATCAAGATAACAATCTCCACAATGAACACCATCAAGCCACCACCCGCTTCGTTCAAGCGGCTGGAGAACTCTTGGATGATAGCACTCGGGAAACGGGCAATGATACCAATCAAGATGATGAAGGAAATACCGTTTCCAACACCACGATCGGTAATGCGCTCACCCAACCACATCACAAACATAGAGCCTGCGCAGAGCAGGATAGTAGAGGATATGGTGAACCAGTTGAACCCTACCTCCAACATCTGCCCGGCTTGCGCCATCTGCACGCGAAGGTTCACCAAGTAACTGGGACCTTGGAACAGCAGGATAGCCACCGTCAGGTAACGCGTGATTTGATTCATCTTTTGGCGACCCGACTCACCCTCTTTCTGCATCTTTTGGAAATACGGTACTGCAATAGTGAGCAGCTGTATCACAATGGACGCAGAGATGTAAGGCATGATACCGAGCGCAAAGATAGATGCATTGGAGAATGCACCACCCGAGAACATATCCAAAAGAGCCATCAAGCCACCCGCAGTCTGCGAATGAAGGGCTGTCAGAGCCGTGGGGTCGATACCCGGCAGAACGATGAACGAACCAAAACGATAGATGAGCACGAACAAAAGCGTGGTCAACAATCGATTTCGGAGGTCCTCAATCTTCCAGATATTCTTACATGTTTCGATAAATTTCATTTACTTTGCGTTTTTGAAAGGGAAAGGGATAGGAGCCAAAACTCCTATCCAATGCCCTACGATTAAATCTTAACAATAGTACCACCGGCAGCCGTGATAGCCTCTTCAGCAGACTTGCTGAATGCGTTGGCTTCTACGGTCAGTTTGGCAGTCAGCGTACCGTTACCGAGAATCTTCACCAGAGCGGTCTTGTTTACGAAACCTGCCTCGCGAAGTTCTGTCAGTCCGATTTTCTCAAGGTTCTTAGCCTCTGCCAATGCTTGGAGCACAGTGAGGTTGATAGCCTTATACTCCACATGGTTGATGTTCTTGAAACCGAACTTAGGAAGACGGCGTTGCATAGGCATCTGTCCACCTTCGAAACCGATTTTCTTCGAGTAACCGGAACGCGACTTAGCACCCTTATGACCACGGGTAGAAGTGCCACCAAGACCCGAACCGGCACCACGACCGATACGCTTAGCGGTCTTCACAGAACCTGCAGCCGGCGTTAAATTATGTAATTCCATAATGATTTTAATTACTAAAGGGTTAATCAATTACTTTTACCAAGTGTTTTACCTTCTCTACCATACCGAGGATAGCAGGAGTAGCCTCATGCTCAACGATGGCATTCATCTTACGGAGGCCCAAAGCCGCCATAGTCTCTTTCTGTACTTTCGGGCAGCGGATGATGCTGCGTACTTGCTGAATCTTAATTGTTGCCATAATCTTCGATACGTATTATCCGTTAAACACTGTAGAGAGGCTCACACCACGGTTTTGTGCTACAGTGCGTGCATCACGCAATTCTGCGAGTGCAGCGATAGTAGCCTTCACGAGGTTGTGAGGGTTGGAAGAACCTTTTGCCTTTGCCAGCACATCGTTTACGCCCACCGACTCCAGTACGGCACGCATAGCACCACCGGCTTTTACTCCAGTACCTTCGCTTGCGGGCTGGATATATACACGAGCGCCGCCGAACTTAGCATATTGCTCGTGGGGGATAGTACCCTTCGATACAGGCACTTGAATAAGGTTCTTCTTAGCAGCCTCTGTAGCCTTAGCAATAGCCGCCGTAACTTCACCTGCCTTACCCAGGCCGTGACCTACGATGCCATTTCCATTTCCTACAACTACGATGGCTGCGAATGTAAAGGTGCGACCACCTTTCGTAACTTTCGTTACGCGGTTAACTGCGACGAGGCGCTCCTTGAGCTCCAAGTCTTGGGTTGATTTAACTCGATTCATCTTAGTCTTCGTGTTTTTAGAATTGGAGACCTGCTTCACGAGCAGCGTCTGCTAATGATTGTACTCGACCATGATAGAGGTAGCCGTTGCGGTCAAAAACGACTTCGTTCACTCCGGCTTTCTTTGCAGCCTCGGCAATAGCCTTACCTACGAGGGCTGCTTTCTCCGATTTGGTCATCTTATCTTTGATTCCGAGGGACGATGCGCTGGCAAGTGTTACGCCTTTGGTATCGTCAATCACTTGTGCGTAGATTTGGCTGTTGCTACGGAATACGGTCAGACGAGGACGCTCAGCAGTACCCGACACCTTGGTGCGGATAGAAGCTTTAATCTTGAGTCTTCTTGCTATTTTCTGAATCATAATATTTCCTTTCTATTATTTACCAGCCGACTTACCAGCCTTGCGACGTACAACTTCACCTTGGAAACGAATACCCTTACCTTTATAAGGCTCCGGCTTACGGAACGAGCGAATCTTTGCGCAAACCTGACCGAGCAGTTGCTTGTCAGCCGACTCCAAGATTACGAGCGGGTTCTGGTTACGTTCCGACTTAGTCTCTACCTTAATCTCCTTGGGCAAACCCAAATAGATGGGGTGCGTATAGCCGAGCGAGAGGTTGAGCACCTGGGGTTGAGACAACTCCACACGGTAGCCGACACCTACGAACTCCAATACTTTCTTATAACCATCGTGCACACCAACTACCATGTTGTGGATTAAAGCACGATACAAACCGTGTTTCGAGCGCATCTCCTTCTCATCGTTGGGACGAGTAACATGGCACACGCCATCTTCTACGCTTACGCCGATCTGAGGATCAACAGCCTGGGTCAATTCACCCTTGGGGCCTTTCACGGTTACAACATTCTCAGGGCTAACGGTTACTGTTACGCCTGCAGGGATTGCGATAGGTAATTTACCAATTCTTGACATAGTCTTCTCCTCCTTACATTAATAAACATAACAAATAACCTCACCACCCAACTGCTGTCCACGAGCTTCCTTGTCGGTCATCACACCCTTCGAAGTAGAAAGGATAGCGATACCGAGACCATTCAGTACGCGCGGCATATCACGATAGCCTGCATACTTACGAAGACCGGGGGTAGATACACGTTGTAAACACTTGATGGCGTTAACTTTGTTAACGGGATCATACTTCAAGGCAATCTTGATCGTGCCTTGAGGCCCATCTTCCACGAACTTGTAGGAAAGGATATAACCTTTCTCAAACAAGATACGCGTGATCTCTTTCTTCAGATTCGAAGCCGGCACCTCTACTACACGATGACCAGCTTTGATTGCATTCCTGAGTCGAGTCAGGTAATCTGCGATAGGATCTGTCATAAATGTTTTGTTGTTAAATTAATCCCGCCTGTCGGGACAATATTTAATAATTTATTTTCAAGTCTGCCATCTCGCAAGGAGAAGTGCAAACATATTATACCCACAAAAACCGTGCCATACTAATAGTATGTCATATTAAAAATGTAGATTGTTATGTTTTTTACCATCCTTGGTAGGCAAACTATGGTAGTAAGTCTCCGGAGATGCACCCAATAGCACCTCCGGAAACCATGTAGGAGCAATTACCAACTTGCTTTCTTCACGCCCGGGATCAAGCCTTTGGAAGCCATCTCACGGAACTGGATACGACTCAAGCCGAATGCACGCATGTAACCTTTCGGACGACCAGTGATCTTGCAACGATTGTGCAGACGAACAGGGCTTGCGTTCTTAGGCAGGGCTTGGAGACCGATGTAGTCACCATCCTTGAGGAGTTGTGCACGCTTAGCAGCATATTTAGCCACCAACTTAGCGCGCTTTACCTCGCGGGCTTTCATTGATTCTTTTGCCATAGTCTATTACTTTTTGAAGGGTAAGCCAAACTCACGCAACAGAGCAAAGCCCTCTTCGTCGGTCTGAGCAGTGGTCACAAAAGTGATGTTCATACCCAGCAGTTTGGTAATGTTATCAATGTTAATTTCAGGGAAGATAATCTGCTCTTGGATACCGAGGGTGTAGTTACCACGGCCGTCCATCTTGCTCGGAATACCTTTGAAGTCGCGGATACGCGGCAATGCCACGCGCACGAGGCGCTCCAAGAACTCGTACATACGCTCGCCGCGGAGGGTTACCCGTACGCCGATAGGCATTTTCTTACGCACCTTGAAGTTAGCGATATCTTTCTTGGAGAGGGTAGCCACTGCTTTCTGACCTGCAATAGCGGTCATCTCTGCTTGTGCTACGTCGATGATTTTCTTATCAGCGACAGCATCTCCCAGACCCTGATTGAGGACGATCTTCGTGAGTTTCGGGCACTGCATCACAGTAGTGTAGTTGAACTCTTTCATCAAGATAGGAACGATACGCTCCTGGTAATCTTGCTTCAAACTTGCTGTATTCATTGCTTAGATCTCCTTACCAGTTTTTTTGGATACGCGGACCAACTTACCATCCTTCAACACGCGACCTACGCGAACGGGCTTGCCGTCTTCTACGGGGTTGAGGTTGGAGATATGGATAGCTGCCTCCTGTTTAACGATGCCCCCTTGGGGGTTCTTTGCATTAGGTTTGGTACTCTTCGATACCATATTCACACCTTCTACGATAGCACGCTGTTTCTCTACGAGCACCTCCAGCACACGGCCGGTTTTGCCTTTAGAAGCGCCTGCGTTAACGTAAACGGTATCACCTTTCTTAATATGTAATTTTGCCATTACTGTAACTAATTTAGATGATTAGAGCACTTCGGGTGCCAACGAGATAATTTTCATGTTCGTTTGACGGAGTTCACGAGCCACAGGACCGAAGATACGCGAGCCGCGGAGCTCACCTGCGTTGTTGACAAGCACGCATGCGTTGTCGTCGAAGCGGATGTAACTTCCGTCTGCGCGGCGTACCTCTTTCTTCACGCGCACTACGATAGCACGACTAACCGTACCGTCCTTGATAGCGGAAGAGGGGATAACGCCCTTAACGGCTACTACGATGGTGTCTCCAAGGGTGGCATAACGTTTCTTAGTACCGCCCAGAACGCGGATAACCAATGCCTCTTTTGCACCGGAGTTGTCCGCAACGATAAGTCTTGATTCTTGCTGTACCATAATTACTTAGCCCTTTCGATAATTTGAGTTAGACGCCAACGAACTGTCTTGCTCAGCGGACGAGTCTCCATGATGCGTACGGTATCTCCGATGCCGCACTCGTTCTTCTCGTCATGAACATGGAACTTGCGAGTTTTATTGACAAACTTGCCATAGATGGGGTGCTTCTCTTTCCACTTAACGGCTACGACGATTGTCTTATCCATTTTGTTGGAAACGACTACACCTACACGCTCTTTTCTTAGATTTCTTGTTTCCATTTCACTTGTCGTTTTTTACTTGTTAAGTTCTCTTGCACGCAACTCAGTTGCCAGACGTGCGATTGTCTTACGAGCAACCTTAATCTGCAACGGATTGTCGAGCGGAGAAATGCTGTGATTCAGTTTCATACGAGTGAGAGCCTCTTTCTCCGAAGCCAAACGCTCTTGAATCTCAGCGGTAGTTAACTCTTTGATTTCAGCTGTTTTCATAATCCTAATTATACATTTTGGGTTGCGTCGTAATCACGTCTTACGACAAATTTAGTAGTGATAGGAAGTTTCTGTGCTGCCAGGCGGAGTGCCTCTTTAGCCACCTCGTACGATACACCTTCTACCTCGAAGATGATACGTCCGGGCTCCAAAGGTACTACGAATCCTTCGGGCGCACCCTTACCTTTACCCATACGGACATCCAAAGGCTTCTTGGTGATAGGTTTATCCGGGAAAACGCGGATCCACACCTGACCTTGACGTTGCATATAACGGGTAACTGCGATACGGGCTGCTTCGATTTGACGACCTGTCAACCAGATGGTACCAAGGCTCTTGATACCGAACGAACCGAAAGCCAGTTCGTTGCCGCGATGCGCAATGCCTTTGATACGGCCTTTTTGCGAGCGACGGAATTTTGTTTTCTTAGGTTGTAACATAACTGTTGTAATCTACAAATCGGTTAGACATTATTGTTTTTTGTTTCTGCGGAAACCACCTCTGCGTTCCCCGTCGCGACGGTCGTTGCGGCGATCCATACCGCGTCCTTCCTGCTTCTGGGTAAAGTTAGGTGCCAAATCCACTTTGCCATACTTCTCACCGCGGCAGATCCATACCTTCACGCCGATAACACCAACCTTGGTGATAGCGCCGATTTGGCAGTAATCGATGTCCGCACGGAGTGTGTGGAGCGGGGTACGTCCTTCCTTGTACATCTCTTTGCGCGCCATCTCGGCACCGTTGAGACGTCCGCTGACCTGAATCTTGATTCCCTCAGCGCCCATACGCATGGTAGAAGCAATAGCCATCTTTACCGCACGGCGGTAAGCCACTTTGCCCTCCAACTGACGAGCGATCTTGGTAGCAACGATGGTTGCATCCAACTCAGGACGTTTTACCTCGAAGATGTTGATTTGTACATCTTGCTTGGTGATTTTCTTCAGTTCCTCTTTCAATTTGTCAACCTCTTGTCCACCCTTTCCGATGATATACCCGGGGCGAGCGGTGCAGACAGTTACAGTAACAAGTTTCAGAGTTCTCTCGATGACGATACGGGAAATACTTGCCTCTGCAAGACGGGCATTGAGGTACTCACGGATTTTGGTATCCTCTACAATCGTATCACCATAGTTCTTACCGCCAAACCAGTTGGAGTCCCAACCACGAACAATACCGAGGCGGTTTGCAATAGGATTAATTTTCTGTCCCATCTTGGTAATTACTTTTCAGCGTTAGTATTTTTAGTATCCACGAATACAGTAATATGGTTGGAGCGCTTGCGCACGCGGTATCCGCGGCCCTGAGGAGCGGGCAACAGACGCTTGAGCATCATACCGCCATCCACCATAATATTGCTTACATATAAAGTTTCTTGATCTGCCTTTTTGCCGGTCTTGGTTTCCCAGTTAGCAATGGCGGACTTCAATACCTTTTCCATCGCACGAGAAGCCTCGCGAGTGGAGAAGTGCAGTGCACCCAGTGCACGGTTCACTTCCATGCCGCGAATCATGTCTGCTACGAGACGCATCTTGCGCGGGGAGGTAGGAACGTTGTTCAGTTTGGCGAAGTATTGCTCTTTGCGAGCTTGCTTCATTGCCTCTGCTGTATTATGTTTTCTTGCACCCATTGTAATTCTTGGTTTATAAAGTGTTGTTAATTAATACAATGGATTACTTCTTGTTGTTGCCGGCATGACCACGGAAGGTACGTGTAGGCGCGAACTCGCCCAACTTGTGTCCCACCATGTTCTCGGTTACATAAACAGGAATGAATTTGTTTCCATTGTGAACTGCGATTGTATGACCTACAAAATCGGGGGAGATCATCGATGCACGGCTCCAAGTCTTGACAACTTCTTTCTTGCCCGACTCATTCATGGCCAACACCTTGTCCTCCAACTTAACGTTGATAAAAGGTCCTTTTTTCAATGAACGACTCATAATGTTACGATTTTAATAGGTTATTTCTTTCTTCTTTCGATTATGTACTGGTTGCTCTGGTTCTTGGGATGACGCGTCTTGTAACCCTTAGCGAGCAAGCCCTTACGTGAACGAGGATGTCCACCGGAAGCGCGACCTTCACCACCACCCATCGGGTGATCTACAGGGTTCATTACGACACCACGGTTGCGCGGGCGACGACCGAGCCAACGGCTACGACCTGCCTTACCGCTCTTCTCGAGCGCGTGGTCGCTGTTGCCTACAACGCCAACGGTAGCCTTGCATGCTGCGAGCACTTTGCGCATCTCACCCGAAGGTAACTTGATGATTGCATACTTGTCTTCGCGAGAAGAGAGCTGTGCAAACACACCTGCGGAGCGAACCATGCAAGCACCCTGACCCGGACGGAGCTCAATGTTGTGAATCAAGGTACCGAGGGGGATGTTTGCCATAGGCAGCGCATTACCAACTTCCGGAGCAGCGTCTGCGCCGGACATAACTACTTGACCTACTTGCAGTCCATTAGGAGCAAGAATGTAACGCTTCTCGCCATCAGCATAGAACAAGAGTGCGATACGTGCCGAACGGTTAGGATCGTACTCAATAGTCTTTACTGTTGCGGGTACACCATCTTTGTTGCGTTTGAAGTCAATTACACGGAATTTCTGCTTGTGTCCACCGCCGATGTAACGCATGGTCATTTTGCCGACATGGTTACGACCACCGGTCTTGCGTTTTCCGAACACAAGCGATTTCTCTGGTGCACTTGCGGTAATTGTCTCAAATGCGCCAATAACTTTGTGTCTTTGCCCTGGTGTAGTGGGCTTAAATTTACGAACAGCCATTTTTAGATATTGCTATAAAAATCGATTGTATCACCTTCTTTCAATGTAACAATAGCCTTCTTGTAAGCCTGTTGTGCGCCGCGAAGCAGACCGCTCTTAGTCCAGCGTTGTTTCACTTTGGGAGCAACAATCAGGGTGTTTACATCCACTACCTGTACATTGTACATTTCTTCTACTGCCTTTTTGATTTGAACCTTATTGGCAGTACGCTCTACACGAAAACCATAACGGTTCAACTTTTCGCCTGCGGCGGTCATCTTCTCAGTGACGATAGGTTTCAAAATAATTGCCATAGTTGTAACCTCCTTATGCGTTAAAAGTTGCCTCGATAGCAGCTGCCGAAGCCTCGGTGAGCACTACTACGTTAGCGTTCATGATTGTGTAGGTATTCAGTTCGTTTACATTCACTACATTCGTACGCTGAATGTTTGCAGCGGACTTGCGTGCGTTCACGTTAGCATCGTTCACTACGAAGAGCACTTTCTGACCTGCTACTTTCAGGTTGTTGAGTACTTCAATCATAGCCTTGGTCTTGGGAGCCTCGAAGTTGAGTGCATCCAAAACGAGGATGTTGCCTTGCGAAGCACGAAGGCTGAGTGCAGACTTGCGAGCGAGTTGTTTTACCTTACGGTTGAGTTTGAAATCATAGGAGCGGGGTACGGGACCAAAGATGGTACCACCACCTACGCGAACCGGCGACTTCAAATCACCCGGACGTGCGCCACCGCCGCCCTTCTGGCGACCGAGTTTGCGAGTCGAGTGAGCGTTCTCGCTACGTTGTTTAGCCTTAGCAGTGCCTTGGCGGTTGTTTGCCAAGAATTGCTTAACGTCCAAGTAGATAGCGTGGTCGTTAGGCTCGATAGCGAAGATTGCATCGTTCAAGGCAATCTTCTTGCCGGTCTCCTGACCGGCCATATTCAAAATACTAAGTTCCATACTTCTTACTTGTTGATAATTACGATTGAGTTTTTAGCCCCCGGGATAGAACCTTTCACCATGATGAGGTTGTACTCGGGAATCACTTTCAAGATTTGCAGGTTTTGCACCGTTACGCGGTCAACACCCATGTGTCCGCCCATGCGGGTACCCGGGAAGATACGGGAAGGATACGCGCAGGCACCTACGGAACCCGGTGCACGCAGACGGTCGTCCTGACCGTGAGTGCTCTGTCCTACACCACCGAAACCGTGGCGTTTTACAACACCCTGGAAACCTTTACCTTTGCTGGTGCCGATCACATCCACGAAGGAGTTCTCTTCGAACACATCAGCTGCGGTGATGGTATCACCTAAATGGAGTTCTTTGCCGAACTCGTCAAACTCAGCGAGATGGCGCATAGGTTGCACCCCTGCTGCTTTGAAATGCCCAGCCTCTGCTTTGTTGGTGTGTTTCTCGCTCTTAGGCATGAAACCTACCTGAACAGCCTGATAGCCGTCTTTCTCGACGGTCTTCAACTGTGTTACAACGCAAGGACCTGCTTCAATGACGGTGCATGGGATATTTTTGCCATCAGCACCGAAAACGGAAGTCATTCCGATTTTTTTACCTAATAATCCTGGCATTTTGTTGTTAATGAATTAGTTATTAGTAATTTGATTGCTCTCGCCCGCAGGTTTGCGTGGCTCACGCCCTTGCCTCTCCGAGGGAAGCAACCCTTTATTTACGATTTGACAATTTACGATTTACGATTGTCTTATCAAGCCTTGATTTCGACCTCAACACCGCTGGCGAGTTCCAGTTTCATCAGCGCCTCAATCGTCTTGTTGTTGCTGTTGTAGATGTCAATCAGACGCTTGAAACTTGCCAACTCGAATTGCTCACGCGATTTCTTGTTTACGAAGGTGGAGCGGTTCACGGTGAAGATACGCTTGTGGGTAGGCAATGGAATAGGACCACTTACTACGGCACCGGTAGCCTTCACTGTCTTAACGATTTTCTCTGCGGATTTGTCCACCAAGTTGTGGTCGAACGATTTGAGTTTGATACGAATTTTTTGACTCATGATTGTGATTTACGATTTACGATTTACAAATTACGATTTATTTTGTATATTCGGGGGACGCCTAAAGAGTCATACGCTTAGGCGTCCCTCTATTATTCTATTTCTCACAGTCCCCGCCCCCTGCCCCCGCCCCGCAAGCGGGGCGGGGGAGTTGATTGAGACCGCACCTCCTTTAGATTATACCAAGTCGGCACGTCCTCCTACTTCGGTGAGTACTGCTTTTGCGATTGCGCTGGATACAGCCTCGTAGTGCGAGAACTCCATGCTGGAGGTTGCACGACCGGAGGTGATGGTACGCAATGCGGTTACATAACCGAACATCTCGCTCAAGGGCACTTTGGCTTTCACGATACGTGCGCCGGTGCGAGCGGTATCCATACCCTCTACCTGACCACGACGCTTCGTCAAGTCGCCAATGACATCACCCATGTTCTCTTCGGGGGTTACCACCTCTACCTTCATGATAGGCTCCATCAGGGTCGGTTTCGCCTTCACACAAGCGTTCTTGAACGCCATCTGTGCGCAGACTTCGAACGACAACTGGTCAGAGTCAACGGGGTGGAACGAACCATCGATAACGGTTACTTTCAGTTTCTCCAGCGGATAGCCAGCGAGCACACCGGTCTTCATAGCGGTCTGGAAGCCCTTCTCGATAGAGGGGATATATTCCTTAGGAATGTTACCACCCTTCACCTCGTTCACGAACTCCAATGCACCCTCGAACTCGGGGTTACCCGGCTCTACGCGAACAATCATATCGGCGAACTTACCGCGACCACCGGTCTGCTTCTTGTAGGTCTCACGCAACTCAACGGGCTGCGAGATAGCCTCACGGTATGCCACTTGGGGACGACCTTGGTTGCACTCTACCTTGAACTCGCGTTTCAGACGGTCGATAATGATTTCCAAGTGCAACTCACCCATACCCGAGATGACGGTTTGTCCCGTCTGCTCGTCGGTCTTCACGGTGAAGGTGGGGTCTTCCTCAGCCAACTTAGCCAGACCTACGCCTAACTTGTCGAGGTCAGCCTGACTCTTCGGCTCTACGGAGATACCGATCACAGGAGCGGGGAACTCGATAGACTCCAGTACGATAGGATGCTCCTCGTCGCAGAGGGTATCACCGGTACGAATATCCTTGAAGCCTACGCCTGCGCCTATATCGCCGGCAGCGATGAAGTCCACAGGGTTCTGGTGGTTGGAGTGCATCTGGAAGATACGCGAGATACGCTCTTTCTTGCCCGAACGGGGGTTGTAAACATACGAACCTGCCACCAGTTTACCGCTATACACGCGGAAATAGCAGAGACGACCTACATACGGGTCGGTAGCAATCTTGAATGCCAATGCGCAGAGGGGCTCGTCATCATCCGGCTTGCGGGTGAGCGCCTCGTCGTTGCGCGGGTCGGTACCGTTGATAACATCGGTATCCAGCGGGCTCGGCAAGTATGCGCAGACAGCGTCGAGCATGGTCTGCACACCTTTGTTCTTGAACGACGAACCGCAGATAACGGGGAAGATGTGCATGCCAACAGTAGCCTTGCGGATTGCTGCACGAATCTCCTCTTCGGTGATGGTCGAGGGGTCAGTGAAGTATTTCTCCATCAGCACATCATCGTACTCAGCAATGGTCTCGAGCATTTTGTCGCGCCACTCTTCTGCTTCTGCTTGGAGGTCAGCAGGGATATCATCTACCTCATACTCAGCACCCATGGTCTCATCGTGCCACAGGATAGCTTTCATCTTCACGAGGTCAACCACGCCTTTGAAGGTCTCTTCTGCGCCGATAGGAATCTGAATCGGGCAAGGAGTAGCACCCAATACCTCTTTAATTTGGCGCACTACATCGAAGAAGTTGGCACCCGAGCGGTCCATCTTGTTCACATAGCACAGACGAGCCACATTGTACTTATCCGCCTGACGCCATACGGTCTCGGACTGAGGTTGTACACCACCTACGGCGCACAGTGCCATCACAGCACCATCCAAGATACGGAGCGAGCGCTCTACCTCTACGGTGAAGTCCACGTGCCCCGGAGTGTCTATCAGGTTGATTTTGTACTTGTTACCGTTGTAGTTCCAATAGGTGGTGGTAGCAGCGGAGGTAATCGTGATACCACGCTCCTGCTCCTGAACCATCCAGTCCATCGTAGCGGCACCATCATGCACCTCACCAATCTTGTGCGTAAGACCTGTATAGAACAGGATACGCTCGGAAGTGGTGGTCTTACCGGCATCGATGTGTGCCATAATGCCGATGTTTCTGTTTAATGTCAGATCGTGTTTTGCCATCTTTTTTATTCCTTAAATATATACGCGCGCGAACGCATTAGAAACGGAAGTGTGCGAATGCACGGTTAGCCTCAGCCATACGGTGCATATCCTCCTTACGCTTGAAGGCACCACCTTGGTTGTTGAATGCGTCCATGATTTCAGCAGCCAATTTCTCTGCCATGGAATGACCACCGCGCTTACGAGCGAAGCTAATCATATTCTTCATAGCGATAGACTGCTTGCGGTCAGCACGAATCTCGGTCGGCACCTGGAAGGTAGCACCACCGATACGCTTCGACTTCACCTCTACGAGCGGGGTGATGTTATCCAAAGCCTGCTTCCACACCTCGAGCGGAGTCTTTTCAGCAGATTTCATCTTCTGCTCTACCACCTCCAATGCGGTATAGAACACATTGTAAGAGGTATTTTTCTTACCATCGAGCATCAGGTGGTTCACAAACTTAGCCACCATCACTTCACCGAACACGGGATCCGGAAGGATAACTCGTTTTGTTGGTTTTGCTTTTCTCATTGTTGTTTACTTGTTTTTTGGTTGTCATCGCTTCAGCCTCAGCGGCTTACTCAACCGAATCAACCCATTAATAATCGTCCCAATCTATGGAACATTTAGTTAGTTTTCAAAAGGATAGAACTTTTTCTTTCCTCCTTCATAGGGAGGCTTTTGGCGGTTCTTACTTCTTAGCCTTCGGACGCTTAGCGCCGTATTTGCTTCGACGTTGCAGACGGTTAGCCACGCCGGCGGTATCGAGCGTACCACGCACGATGTGATAACGAACACCCGGGAGGTCTTTCACACGACCGCCACGCACCATCACGATGCTGTGCTCTTGCAGGTTGTGTCCCTCGCCCGGGATGTAGGCGTTCACCTCTTTCTGGTTGGTCAAACGTACACGAGCCACCTTACGCATTGCGGAGTTAGGCTTCTTAGGAGTTGTAGTGTACACACGCACACATACGCCACGACGCTGAGGGCAACTGTCCAATGCAGGGCTCTTGCTCTTGTCGATAAGTTCTGCTCTTCCTTTTCTAACTAATTGTTGAATTGTAGGCATTTTAACTTGTTAGTTTGTTAGTGAATTTAATTAAATGTTTCCATGCTTTCCGCCGGCTCTCCGTCCCGCTCGAGACAGGCTTCGTGCGCCCGTATATACACGCGCGAGGGACACATCGCCGCGAAAAAGCATGCAAAGGTACGACTTTTTTTTGACATGACCAAATAATTTCATAAGAAAATTCAATTTTTCTTACCAAACGGTAATTTTTGGCACAAAAAATTCATTTTGCAAAGTAGAGTTTGCAAAATAAGACACATATACACAAAGTAAGGACGTTTTTTATTTCAACAAAAATTTCCAAAAATATTCAAATATTTTCTTTTCTTTCATATATATTTTTCCTATACTTCATCATTAATTCATTACCAAAAACCAAATTAACCCGTTGGCGGAATTAAAGTAGCGCATATTTGACTCTTCCAATGGGTTTGTTATTAATAAAGTTGATATATTGTAGGATAGTAAGTGCGCTGACTTTGCTGAAATCCGCGCAAACAATCCTACTTGTTGTTTAGCATAATTGCGACATAACATAAATTGGTCCACCATTTGTGAGAAAAGTGTTTCCACGCGTTTCCTTGCTTTAGCAAAAGGAGGAAAAGTTGGTTGCCAATCCTTTTGATTCGACCGGTATGGTACTTCTAATCGGATTTCGGATGTTTCGAATAGATCCAGTTGTACGGATGTGCTCAAATATCCTTTATCACCGATTATGGTAATGCGACTATATTCGTGTTTAATGTCTTGCAAATAGTGTATATCATGCACATTTGCTTTTGACATGTCATACGAGTGTATCACACCATTAATACCACATAATGCATGCAATTTGTAACCAAAGAAGTAACAATTCTGCGATGCACAATACCCAAAACTCGGTGCCGTAGCATAATCGTTTTTACCTAATTTACAACGCTTTGCACGAGCAAAACGACATACGGGTACTGGTTTAGAATCAACACAAAACATATCTTCGCCTGCATCAATCGCGAGAGCAATGTTCTTTCGTATTTGTTCACATAAGTTGGCGGTGAACTTACGACGATCATTAAACTGGCGACGAGTAGTAATCGTTCGAGCGATGCGAGATAAGAAATAAGGTTGGGAATGTCGGACTTGTATTCTTCTAACAATGAGAATAAATAAGACTCGCTATCCACACTACATTTCTCAGCTGTAAGGCTAAGTGCGATGACTTCGAGGTCAGAGAAACGAGGAACAACCCCTCTGCGAGGCGTATTTCCGCGTTCATCTACCAGACTTTTTGAAAAATTCTTGCATATGTCAAGAATTTTTCCGAAATTTGCAGCCAAGTTGCGCATGATGAAGATATTTAGTTGTTAAACTTTGTTGATTAGGACACTACAAAGTTACTAAAAATCAACGACATGTGCAACTTTTTTGTTGCTTATTTTACATCAAAGAACACTTTTTTTTAATTCCGCCAACGAGTAAATTAGTCTTTGGTTGTTGAAACAGTTCACTTATTCCCGCCTAATTGAGATACAAGCATCAGTTCCACGTTTTTTTATATTCGGAGGCAACTGGGCGACCACTCCAGCCTGAAGTAGGCTGCTACTCGGCAGGGGAGAGGAGGCGGGTGAGGAGGGTTTGAGCGAGGGGGAGGTGGGTGGTTTTGAGGGCTTCGATTTGGGCCGGGAGAGCGGGTGCGCCGTGCTCGGGTCGGGCGAGGGCTTGGTATTGAGCGTAGGCAGCGAGGGCTTGGGTGCGGAGGTCTTCGTTTTGGAGCAGGAGCGTGTGCAAGCGAGCAGAGACGAAGCCGGAGAGGAGATTGTAGGTCTTGCCTTTGCTGTGGGCTTTGGCCTTCGCATTGTTCATCTGCGCAGTTAGGGGCTCCTCGGCGTTGTCGAGGCGGAGGATGAGATGGACGAAATAAGAGGTTGCACCGAAAAGGGCACGCGTGGAGTGCTGTTTGTCAGACCAAGGGGTTGTGCGCGTGTAGGTGTAAATGAAAGGGCGCCCATTGCGATAGCGAACGGAAAAGGCTTTGTCTGTTTTGGAGATGCTTCCTGCCATCGTCTCGATGGGGAAAGAGAAAGTAATTTTACCCATAAAAATTCGTGTTTTGGACAATTTATTTATATTCGGTCAAGGTTCGGCTAACCTTCGAGCGTGTCAGTCTTATGTTACGGTAATGTTACGGTAATGTTACGGCAATGTTACGGTAATGTTTTGGAGAAATCCGTTGCAAAGGTAATACTTATTTTTGAGATATGCAAACGAAAAATGGACAATTTTTATTTTTGGCTTAAAAATTAATTCTAATAAAAAATTTCGGAAGTGTTGTGTATGTGGGAAAAAAGTTGTAACTTTGCGGCGGATTTGTATGCACTGTTGCCTATGCAGTTACTGACACGACACGGATTATTGGGTTTGGATAAGCCCGTAGTGATGGCGATACTGAATATCACGCCGGATAGTTTCGTGCCTTCCACGCGGCTGTTGGAGGCCCCCTCTAACTCCCCCTTAAAGGGGGAGAATTGGGACGAGGAGCGTGTGTTGGCGCAGGCGGAGCGAGCTTTGGCAGAAGGTGCGGCGATATTGGATATCGGGGGCTACTCCACCCGCCCGGGTGCAGCGGAGGTGAGTGAGGCGGAGGAGTGGCGTCGCGTGGCGTTGGCGATAGGGGCGATACGGCAGCGTTTTCCCGAGGCGGTGGTGTCGGTGGATACCTTTCGTCCGGAGGTGGCTCGCAGGGCGGTGGATGAGTATGAGGCAGACATCATCAACGACATCTCGGGCGGTTGCGAGGAGATGTACGAGGCGGTGGCAGAGCGGCATGTGCCGTATGTGTTGATGCACATGCGGGGGACACCGAAAACCATGCAGCAGATGACTGATTATGAGGATATTATGAGCGAGATGATGGCGTACTTCCAAAGCCGCATAGACTGCTTGCACCGGATGGGTGTTGCGGATGTGATTGTTGACCCCGGGTTTGGTTTTGCTAAGACGGTGGAGCAGAACTACGAGGTGCTGCGGAGGATGCAGGAGTTTGAGGCACTGGGGTGCCCGCTGCTGGCGGGGCTGTCGCGTAAGTCGATGTTCTACAAGCCGTTAGGTATCACGCCCGAGGAGGCGTTGAACGCGACGACAGCGGCGAACATGCTGGCATTAGAGCAAGGAGCAAACATCCTGCGGGTGCACGATGTGCGGGCGGCGGTGGAGACGAGGGAAGTGTATGTTAGGACCGCGCTTCGCGCTAAAAGACCGCTTCGCTGAAAGATAAAAGATAAAAGACTAAATAGTTTTAGAGATGCAAGAACATAGGATAGAAGGTAAAAAACATAATAGTATTGACTATGATTTTTCAGCGACGAAAGTAATAATTCCTTCATCCTGCGTCCTTCATCCTTAATCGAACAATGATAGTTTCTTTCAAGGACATATTGGATATTTTGTGCGTGGCGTTGCTGCTGTATGGGGGGTATCGCCTATTGCGGAAGTCGGGTGCGGTGAACCTATTCTGGGGCGTGCTCGCGTTTCTGCTGGTGTGGTTCTTGGTTACCTTTGTTATTCAATTGGACTTGACAGGGGCTATATTCGAGCGGGTGATAAGCGTGGGAGCGATAGCCATCATCGTGATATTTCAAGAGGAGATACGGTCGTTCTTCTATCAGTTGGGTTCGCGCTTCAGCGACTGGCGCCTCCGACGGCTGCATGCGGATAAGTCGGCGCCCGACCAATATGTGCAGCAGTTGGTGTTGGCCTGTCGGCACTTGTCGCAGACGAAGACGGGGGCACTGATAGTGATTGCCGGCAAGCAGAGCCTGAGCGAATACGCCGACACGGGGGAGAGCCTGAATGCGACTATCTCCGCGCGGCTGGTGGAGAACATCTTCTTCAAGAACACGCCGCTGCACGACGGTGCACTCATCATCAAGAACGGGCGGATAGTGTCGGCAGCGTGTATCCTGCCTGTATCGAAGAACCAAGATATTCCGAAGCACTACGGCCTTCGCCACCGCGCCGCGCTCGGGATAACGGAGAAGACCGACGCCGTGGCGATAGTGGTGTCGGAGGAGACGGGAAAGATTTCTGTGGCAAAAGGCGACAGTATCGGGTATGTGAGCGAGGAGAAGTTGGTGAACTATATTGTATAGGATGAAGGATAAAGGACGCAGGATAAAAGACTAAATAGTTTCTACTCTGATTACTCCGATAACTCTGCTCCAAAATCGTCAAATAGTAAATTGTCAAATCGTCAAATTAGGATATGTTTAAGAGAACACTTGTAACATCTGCACTTCCGTATGCGAACGGGCCTGTGCATATCGGACACCTTGCGGGGGTGTATGTGCCCGCAGATATTTATGTGCGATACCTCCGTCTGAAAGGCGAGGAGGTGCTGTTCGTGGGCGGAAGCGATGAGCACGGCGTGCCCGTTACCATCCGCGCCCGCAAGGAGGGAATCACCACACAAGAGGTGGTGGACAGATACCACGAGTTGATAAAATCATCGTTCGAGCAGTTCGGGATTTCGTTCGATGTGTATTCGCGCACCACGAGCAAGACCCATCATCAGTTTGCGTCGGACTATTTCCGCAAGTTGTATGACGATGGTAAGTTCATTGAGCAGACGACGGAGCAGTTCTACGACCCTGAGACACAAGAGTTTCTGACCGACCGTAACATCCGCGGGGAGTGTCCGCGGTGTCATGCGCAGGGTGCTTACGGCGACCAATGCGAGAAATGCGGTGCTACGCTGTCGCCCGATGAGTTGATAAACCCGTACAATGCCATCAACGGCAACCCACTGACGAAGAAAGCCACGACGCACTGGTATCTGCCGCTGGACCAATATCAGCAGTGGTTGGAGCAGTGGATACTGGAAGAGCATAAGGAGTGGCGTCCGAATGTGTACGGGCAGTGTAAGTCGTGGCTGGACGGCGGGCTGAAGCCGCGTGCTGTAACGCGCGACTTAGACTGGGGTATTCCCGTGCCCGTGGAAGGCGCAGAGGGAAAGGTGCTGTATGTGTGGTTCGACGCGCCGATAGGCTATATCTCCAACACGAAGGAGTTGTGCGACGCGCAGCCGGAGAAATACGGCAAGTGGGAGACATGGTGGAAAGACCAAGACACGCGGCTGATTCACTTTATCGGCAAGGATAATATCGTATTCCATTGTATCGTCTTCCCCTCGATGCTAAAGGCAGACGGGTCGTATATCCTGCCGGATAATGTGCCGTCGAACGAGTTCTTAAATTTGGAGGGGGACAAGATAAGCACCTCTCGCAACTGGGCGGTGTGGCTGAACGAGTACTTGGTGGATTTCCCCGGCAAGCAGGATGTGCTGCGCTATGTGCTGACGGCTAATGCGCCGGAGACGAAGGACAACGACTTCACATGGGCGGACTTCCAAGCTCGCAACAACAACGAGTTGGTGGCTATATACGGCAACTTCGTCAACCGTGCGCTGGTGCTGACGCAGAAGTACTTCGGCGGCAAGGTGCCCGCTCGCGGCGTGCTGACCGATTATGATCAACAGACCATTGCGGAGTTCCAAGGCGTGAAGGCGCAGGTGGAAGAGTTGCTCAATAACTTCCGCTTCCGTGATGCGCAGAAAGAGGCGATGAACCTCGCGCGTATCGGGAATAAGTATTTGGCAGACATGGAGCCGTGGAAACTAGCGAAGACCGATATGGCGCGGACGGCGACGGTGCTGAACCTCGCTTTGCAGATTGCGGCTAACCTGAGCATTGCTTTTGAGCCCTTCCTGCCTTTCTCCTCGGAGCGTCTGCGCGGCATGCTGCGTCTGCCCGCCTGCAACTGGAGCACGCTGGGTAGCATCGACCACCTTGCAGAAGGACATGAGTTGGGCGAAGTGAGTCTGCTCTTCGAGAAGATAGAGGATAGCGCTATCCAAGCGCAACTCGACCGCCTTGCGCGGATTAAGCAGGAGAACGAAGAAGCCGCGAAAGCGGAGGAACTGAAGAACTGGCACCCCGCGGAGGTGAAAGCGGCGACCACGATAGACGAGTTTGACAAGACGGACATCCGCGTGGCGACGGTGCTGGACTGCAAGCCTGTGAAGAAGTCCGACCGCCTATTGCAGTTCACGTTGGACGACGGCATGGGCGGGCGCACCATCCTGTCGGGTATCGCACAGTCGTACCCCGACCCGAGCGTGCTCGTGGGCAAGCAAGTGCTGTTCATCGCTAACTTCCCACCGCGCAAGATGATGGGCATAGAGTCGCAGGGGATGATACTCTCGGCGGTGGATGCCGACGGCAAGTTGGTGGTAACCACCGTGTCAGCGGAGGTAAAGGACGGCGTGCAGGTGGGATAGAGGAGGACCCACCCCTACCCTCACTACAAAGGGAGGGAGAAGTATGATTATATTACTATATATGGAACCTTTGTGAACATTATGAAAAAGTATATATCACTCACTAATCTTTCTCTCCCCCTTCGTAGTGGGACTTGGAGGGGGTCATTGGGTCTCCTCCTTCTCCTTTTTCTCCTTCTCCCCCCGTGTGTGCAGGCGGAGGATGTAGTGTATCTGACGACGGAGCAGTTTAAGGCGCGGGTGTTCGACTATACGAAGGAGCGTGAGTGGAGGTACAAAGGCGACAAGCCTTGCGTGATAGATTTCTACACGACCTGGTGCGGACCGTGCAAGCGTTTGGCGCCCATCATGGAGGAGTTGAGCCAGACCTACTGCGACCAAGTGCTGTTCTACAAGGTGGACACCGAGCGAGAGCGCGAGTTGGCGTATGCCTTTCAGATTCAAAGTATTCCGCAGGTGCTGTATGTGCCTGTGAAGGGCAAGCCGATACTGCTCAAAGGGCTCTATCCCAAAGAGAGTATTGTGCAGATAATAGAAGAACAACTAATAAAAAGACCCACCCCTGCCCTCCCTACAAAGGGAGGGAGTAAATAATGGTAATGTTGTCCCTCTCTCTAATAAGTTATATCGCCCTTACAGGGCTTACATTATGGGTAATCCCTGTTCACATAGGGGCTTGCCCCTACGCTAATCTATTTCGCCCCGTTGGGGCTTATCATTGTCTATGCAAGTAGAACTTATTCTTCTCATACTATCGTTACTCTTTTTCGCGAGTATCTTCACGGACAAGATTGGCTATCGGTTCGGTGTTCCCGCGCTGTTGCTTTTCTTGGCGGTGGGTATGTTTTTCGGTGCAGACGGCATCGGTCGTCTGTTCAACGAGGATGGTATGGGGTATATGTTCGACCTTGATACGGCGCAGGCTATCTCGACCGTGGCGCTATGCGTCATCCTGTTCTCCGGCGGCATGGATACTAAGATAGCGGATATCCGTCCCGTGATTGCGCCGGGTATTACGCTGGCGACGATTGGGGTGCTACTGACCATGCTCATCACGGGCGTGATTATCTACTATGTCTTCGGCTGGCTCAATGCGGTAGCGACGATTACGCTGCCGATAGCACTACTCATGGCGGCGACGATGTCGTCCACTGATAGTGCATCCGTGTTCTCCATCATGCGCACGAGCGGGATTTCGTTCAAGCACAACCTGCGTCCGCTATTGGAGTTGGAGTCGGGTGCCAATGACCCGATGGCGTATGTGCTGACCTCCACGCTGATAGGCGTGGCAACGGCTAAGATGGAGCCAACGGCTTTGCCTATCGTGCAGACTATTGTGGTGCAATTGGTCATGGGCGGCGTGCTAGGTTTTGCCTTCGGTAAAGCGGTCGTAACGCTGATGCGCAAGGTGCAACTGAACAACGACTCGCTCTACCCTATCATGGTGCTCACCGCCTGCATCTTCATCTTCTCCATCACCTATTATCTACAGGGTAATCCGTATCTGGCAGTGTATGTGGGAGGGCTGATTATCGGCAACAGCAAGTTCACCAAGAAACGGCAGACGAAGAGTTTCTTCGACGGACTGACATGGTTGAGCCAATTGGTGATGTTCCTGATGTTGGGATTGCTCGTCCGTCCGCACGAGTTCTTGCAGTTGGAGGTATGGTTGCCGTGCCTGATTATCAGTATCGTGATGGTATTTATTTCGCGTCCGCTTTCGGTATTCCTCTGCATGGCACCTTTCCGCAAGTATCATCTGCGCGACAAGGTAATGCTCAGTTGGGTCGGACTGAAAGGGGCAGTGCCGATAATCTTTGCTATCATGTGCATGTCGGAGAAGGTACCGCATAGCAACCTGATTTTCAATGTGGTCTTCCTCTGTACGCTGGTTTCGTTGCTGGCGCAGGGTACCACGCTCGCCGCAATGGCAAAGAAACTGCGCTTGGCTGAACCGCCTATGCAGTTGCGCCGCTTGGAGCATTTCGACCTTGACTTGCCGGAAGAGATAGAGTCGTCTGCCACGGAGGTAGAGGTTACAAAAGAGATGTTACTCAATGGTTCTCGGCTACTTGACATTGGTATTCCCCGTCAGACGCTGGTCATCATGGTGCGCCGCGGGGAGGATTTCTTCGTGCCGACGGGTCAGTCGGAGTTGGAGGAAGGCGATCAACTGCTTGTGCTGACGGACAATGATGTGGAGGTGGCGAACCAATACAAGATGCAGGAGGCGGAGGAAGCGGCGCGGCACCTGAATATCTTCACTGACACGATGGCGTACCTGAAACTGAAATGGTATCGCTTGCAGCGTTCGTATCGCCGCAAGCACCGGTAATCTTTGCTTTTTTCTTTTCTTAGAAATTGGATTTATTGCTCTATGAATATACATAAAGCACAGTATTGCTATGTCTCTACACTCACGACCGACCCGCGAAAGACCCGCGAAAGACCCGCGAAAGACCCGCGAAAGACCCGCGAAAAAACTACCTGATTTTAACGTGAGTTCGATATAATTTTAGAAGAGACAAAGTTGATTCGATTGCTCAAACTCCAGGTTTAGAGATGGTTTCTTTGGGAAATACGAGTAAGCAGCCAAAGCAGCAAATGTGTTGCATAGGAAATTAGCAATTGACC
>JALFGC010000068.1 GCA_022777485.1 Bacteroidales bacterium | reverse complement strand
GTGATACAGACGGCATTTGACCTGCCGATGGAGTCGGTAACGGAATTGAAGCCCGGGGAGGGGTTGTTTATCAACCAAGCCGGCGAAGTGCGCACGGAGCAGATAATCGCTGCCAAAGAGAACCAAGCCTGCGCCTTTGAGCGGATTTATTTCTCGCGGGGGTCGGATGCTACTATATATAAGGAGAGGAAGATGCTGGGTGCACAACTGTTGCCAAACATCCTCAAAGCCGTGGACGGCGATGTGCAGCATACGGTGTTCTCCTTTATCCCGAACACGGCAGAGGTGGCGTTCTACGGCATGACGGAGGCGTTTGACTACTACATGCGTGCGCATAACATCCCGGGCATTGTGCGGCGGGAGAAAGTGGCATGGAAAGATATTAAGTTGCGTACGTTCATCACCGAGAGCAACAGCCGCAACGACCTCGCGGCGCACGTGTATGACATCACCTACGGCAGCCTTGTGCCGAAAGAGGACTACCTCGTGGTGATAGACGACAGTATCGTGCGGGGGACGACGCTACGGGAGAGTATCATCCGTATCCTCGACCGCCTGCAGCCGAAGAAAATGGTGCTGGTGTCGAGTGCGCCGCAGATACGCTATCCCGATTACTACGGTATCGACATGGCGCATATGTCGGAGTTCATCGCCTTCAAAGCCGCCATCGCGTTGCTGCATGACCGCGGGATGGAAGCGCGGATAGACGAGGTGTATCGCCAATGTGTGGCGCAACGGGGGCTGCCGGCGGCAGAGATGAAGAACTATGTGAAGGAGATATACGCGCCATTCACGGATGAGGATATATCGCGGAAGATGGTGGAACTGCTGAAAGCACCGGGGATAACGACCGACATCGAGATAGTGTTTCAGACCGTGGAGGACTTGCATATCGCCTGCCCCAACCACCCCGGCGATTGGTATTTCTCGGGCGACTACCCCACCCCGGGCGGCGTGAAACGACTGAACGAGGCGTATGTGGAATGGTATGAAAACTGCGTGTGAGAAAGCCCGGAGGGCTGTAATGAAGCCTCTTTGAGGCTGTACACGAAGCGAAGCGGAGTTCATTACACGAAGTTTATTACACGAAGCGAAGCGGAGTTATTTACACGAAGTTTCTTACACGAAGCGAAGCGAAGTTAATACACGAAGTTTCTTACACGAAGCGAAGCGAAGTTAAATACACGAAGTTTCTTACACGAAGCGAAGCGAAGTTAAATACACGAAGTTATATTATGAAATACTATTATGAATTTGAAGTGAAGTACCAAGATGTGGATGCGAATCGCAAACTGCGTCTGTATGTACTGGAGAACTACCTGCTGGAAGTGGCAGGGAAATGTGCAGATGAGTTGGGCTTTGGCATTCAGTACTTCTTCCCCAAAGGGCTGACATGGGTGCTGACCAAACTGTCGATGGAGATAGCATTTTTGCCTACGCACTGCACGCATTTTGTGGTAGAGACATGGATAGAGAGCAATGCGCACATGCTCTCCACGCGCGATTTCCGTCTTTACTTGAAAGAAGAGGACGGCAGCCAACGGCTGTTCGGCAAGGCGAAGAGCGTGTGGACGGTGCTGGACTTGGAGAAGCGCGAGATAGCCAATGTGTTCGACGCCCCTGTGTTTGCCGATGTAGTGGATGGCGAGGTGCTGGACATCCCTCGCGGCGCGCGTTTAGGTGCTATCGCAGAGCCGACGGGGGTGGTGCCCCATATCGTGCAGTTCTCAGATGTGGATTACAACAACCACTGCAACTCATGCAAGTACTTGGAGCGCATGATAGATGCCTACCGCCCCGACTGGTACGGCAAACCGCTGCGATTGGATATTCAGTATCAGAAAGAGCAACGCTTGGGCGGCGTGCTGGACACCTATTACCTCGTGTTAGAGGACGGCGCACAGTATCAGCAGAAGAACCAAGAAGGAGTTACCTGCTGCTCGGCGAGGATAACGGTTAGCAATTAACAGTTAATAATTAACAATTAAAATGCCACTGCTCTTAATTAACAGTTAATAATTAACAATTAACATGCCACTGCTCTTGTTGCATTATTAACAAAAACAGCACCCTCTATTGTTTATAAGTTTTCTATCTTGGAAAACTTTTAGGAAATGCAAAATTCTTATTATGCTGATAATAAGTGTTTTGCATTTTTGTTTTGGACAACTTTTCTTGTTGTTGATAAATAATTTTCTCCAAAAATTTGCACATATCAGAAATATGTCGTACCTTTGCACTCGATTTCGTTTCACTTAAAAACACGGAGCGAAGCGGAGTTACAAACATGAAATTATAAACACGAAGTTACAATCTTATACCAAAATGGAACAAAAGATTTACACACAAAAAGAGGCAGAGGAAGCATCGAAAGTGTATTTCCACGGCGATGAGTTGGCGGCTCGCGTATGGAGCACAAAGTATGCGCTGAAAGACAGTTTCGGCAACCTCTTTGAACAGACGCCTGACGATATGCACCATCGTCTGGCACGCGAGATTGCTCGTATTGAGAGCAAGTACCCTAACCCGCTGAGCGAAGAGCAGTTGTTCGAGTTGATGCGCAACTTCCGCTACATCGTGCCGCAGGGTAGCCCGATGACGGGTATCGGCAATGATTTTCAAGTGGCGTCGTTGAGCAACTGCTTCGTGATTGGTCAGGATGGTGCTGCCGACAGTTACGGCGCTATCATCCAGATTGACGAGGAACAAGTGCAGTTGATGAAGCGTCGCGGCGGCGTGGGACACGACTTGAGCCATATCCGCCCGCACGGCAGCCCCGTGAAGAACAGTGCGCTGACCTCCACCGGCTTGGTGCCGTTTATGGAGCGCTATAGTAATAGTACGCGCGAGGTAGCGCAAGACGGTCGGCGTGGTGCACTGATGCTATCGGTGAGCATCAAGCACCCCGACAGCGAGTCGTTCATTGATGCGAAGATGGAGCAGGGCAAGGTAACGGGCGCGAATGTGAGCGTGAAGATAGACGATGAGTTCATGCGCGATGCTATCGAGGGCAAGCCTTATCAACAGCAGTACCCTATCGACAGTGCCGACCCTCTCTATAAGAAGGAGATAGACGCAAAGGCATTGTGGAAGAAGATTATCCACAACGCATGGAAGAGCGCAGAGCCCGGTGTGCTGTTCTGGGATACAATCCTTCGCGAGAGCGTGCCCGACTGCTATGCCGACCTCGGCTACCGCACCGTCAGCACGAACCCCTGCGGCGAGATACCTCTCTGCCCCTACGACAGTTGCCGACTGCTCGCTATCAACCTCTATTCGTATGTGCGCAACCCGTTCACGCCAGAGGCTTCGTTCGACTTCGACCTCTTCCGCCAACATGTGGCAGTGGCACAGCGCATGATGGACGACATCATCGACCTTGAGATGGAGAAGATAGACAAGATTCTCGAGAAGATTGCGTCTGACCCCGAGAGCGACGATATCAAGCGCACGGAGCGCGAACTATGGGAGAAAATCAAAGCCAAGACCTCGCAGGGTCGCCGCACGGGCGTAGGCACCACCGCCGAGGGCGATATGATTGCCGCGATGGGCTTGCGCTACGGCACCGAGGAAGCAACGGCGTTCTCCGTGGAGGTGCACAAGACCTTGGCGCTTGCGGCTTATCGCAGCAGCGTGAACATGGCGAAGGAGCGCGGTGCTTTCACCGTCTATGATTGGAAGCGCGAAGAGAACAACCCCTATATCAACCGCCTGCGCGAGGCAGACCCCGAGTTGTACGAGATGATGAAGCAGCATGGTCGCCGCAACATCGCCTGCCTGACGATTGCCCCGACGGGTACGGTCAGCCTGATGACGCAGACTACTTCGGGTATTGAGCCTGTGTTCCAGCCCGTGTACAAGCGTCGCCGCAAGGTTAACCCCAACGATAAGAACGTGCATGTGGACATCGTGGACGAAGTGGGCGACAGTTTTGAGGAGTACATCGTGTTCCACCACAAGTTCATCACATGGATGAACGCCAACGGACACCCCTACGACCCTGCTCATCGCTATACGACCGACGAGGTGGACGCGCTGGTGAAGGAGTCGCCTTACTATCAGGCTACCGCCAACGACGTGGACTGGCTGCAGAAAGTGAAGATGCAAGGTGCTATCCAGAAGTGGGTTGACCACTCCATCTCCGTAACCATCAACCTGCCGAACGATGTGTCGGAGGAACTGGTCGGACAACTGTACGAAGAGGCATGGCGCTGCGGGTGCAAAGGTTGCACCGTGTATCGCGACGGCAGCCGTATGGGTGTGCTGGAAGGCGTGAAGAAGAAAGAGGAGAAGAAGGAAGACAAGAAGGAGGAGAAGAACTGTGTCTGCTTCGAGAATAAGGTGCGTGTGCGCCCTGTGGAGCTGGAGTGTGATGTGGTGCGCTTCCAGAACAACAAGGACAAATGGATTGCGTTTGTCGGACTAAAAGACGGCATGCCCTACGAGATTTTCACCGGTCTGGCAGACGACGAGGAGGGTATCCTTCTGCCGAAGTCGGTAACGAAAGGTAAGATTATCCGCGTGCTGCAAGAGGACGGCACCAAGCGCTACGACTTCCAGTTCGTCAACTCCCGCGGCTTCAAGACCACGATGGAGGGCTTGAGTTACAAGTTCGACAAAGAGTTCTGGAACTATGCGAAACTCATCTCCGGCGTGTTGCGCTATGGCATGCCTATCGACCAAGTGATAAAGATGATTAGCGGTTTGCAGATGGACAGCGAGAGCATCAACTCGTGGAAAGTGGGTGTGGAGCGCGCGCTGAAGAAGTACATACAGGACGGCACGGTGGTGCAAGGTCAGGTATGCCCGAACTGCGGTCAGCCGCTCATCTACGAGGAAGGCTGTATGCACTGCCGCGAGTGCGGCTACTCGCGCTGCGGAGGATAATTGAGGTTTCCAAGAGAAGCCGCCTGACAGCATAAGGTTGTCAGGCGGTTTTTTCGTGCATTTTCGGGGAGGACTGTATATGCGTGCTTTGGACAATTGGAAAAAGTCGTTTATAGTCAGGAAAAGGTTCGAAAAGGTTTCGATTATGTTACGGCAATAACACGAAAACGACACGAAAACGACACGGAAACGACACGGAAACGACACGGCAATAACACGAGACAATTAGGGGGATATATCGTTATGATTTCGGAGCGGTTTATGCGAGTAACGGACAATTCAAAGAAGGGCTCTGAGAGTGGTATTCGCGTGCGGAAAGAATCGGTGCGGCGCACGAAAAAGGCGACTACGGTTGACTGGAAAAATTATTTCTTGGTTTTGTTTGCCCATGTCAAAAAAAAGTCGTAACTTTGCGGCGGATTTAGAACTATACACTATTACAATATGAAAAAGGAGATTCAGTTTAGCCTTGTCTATCGCGACATGTGGCAGTCGAGCGGAAAGTATGTTCCGCGCAAAGACCAGTTAGCAAAGATTGCGCCCGTGATTATCGACATGGGTTGCTTTGACCGCGTGGAGACGAACGGCGGTGCGAGCGAGCAGGTGAACCTGCTGTATGGCGAGAACCCCAATCAGGCGGTTCGCACCTTCACGAAATTCTTCAACGAGGCAGGTATCAAGACGCACATGCTGGACCGCGGACTGAACGCACTGCGTATGAACCCCGTGCCTGCGGATGTGAGGCAGTTGATGTACAAAGTGAAGCACGCGCAGGGCGTGGATATCACCCGTATCTTCTGCGGACTGAACGACCCGCGGAATATCATTCCTTCGATTAAGTGGGCGAAGGAAGCAGGCATGACGGCGCAGGCGACGATGTGTATCACCTACTCGAAAGTGCATACGGCAGAGTACTATATCAACCTTGCGGAGCAGCTGATAGAAGGCGGTGCGCAGGAGATTTGCTTGAAGGACATGGCGGGTATCGGTCGTCCGGCGATGTTGGGGACGATAGTGGCAGCCATCAAAGAGAAGCACCCCGATATCATCATCCAATACCACGGGCACACGGGACCGGGCTTCTCGGTGGCGTCGATGTTGGAGGTAGCGAAGGCAGGCGGCGATGTGCTGGACGTAGCGATGGAGCCGCTGAGTTGGGGTATGGTGCACCCGGATGTGATTACCATTCAAGCCATGCTGAAAGACGCGGGATTCCTCGTGAAGGATATCAACATGAAGGCGTATATGGAGGCGCGGAGCCTGACACAGTCGTTCATTGACGAGTTCTTGGGCTACTGGATAGACCCGCGTAACTCGAAGATGACATCGCTGCTGGTAGGCTGCGGGCTGCCCGGCGGCATGATGGGTTCGCTGATGGCTGACCTGAAAGGTATGCACGCGGCGATAAACGCTAACCTCGTGAAACGCGGCGAGAAAGCACTGTCGGAGGATGAGTTGCTGGTGGAGTTGTTCGAGGAAGTGCAGCGGATATGGCCGATGTTGGGCACGCCGTGCTTGGTAACGCCGTTCTCGCAGTATGTGAAGAACGCGGCACTGATGAACCTGTTCTCGAAGTCGATGGGCGAGAAACCCTTCACGCGCATGGACCCCGCGATGTGGGGCATGATCTTAGGCAAGTCGGGTAAGTTGCCGGGCGAGTTGGCACCTGAGATAGTGGAGTTAGCGAAGGAGAAAGGCTTCGAGTTCTACACCGACGACCCGCAGGCGCTCTACCCCGATGAGTTGCCGCGTTTCATCGAAGAGATGGAGAAGAACGGCTGGGACCGCGGGCAGGACGACGAGGAGTTGTTCGAGTTCGCGATGCACGAGAAGCAATACCGCGAGTACAAGAGCGGGCAGGCGAAAGAGCAGTTCAACAAAGACCTGCTGGAGCGCATGGAGAAAGCGGCGAAAGGCGGGCAGCAGGTTACCTTCATTTCCGCTGCGGACAAGCGCGCGATACTGCACCCGTCCGCCGAGCCCGTGGAGGCGACACAAAACGGTAAGGTACTGTGGGAGTTGGACTTCAACAGCGCGAGCCAAGCACCGGCATTCGGCACCTTCTTCCGCCGCGGTGAGGTGGTGTGCTATCTGGAGACGGCGCACGGCATAGAGCCGCTGGTGGCGAGCGACCACTGCCGACTGGTGGCTGTGGATAAGCCGCAGGGGGCGCGCGTGGCGAAAGGGGATACGGTATGCTGGATGGAGCATGCCGACCTCGTGGAGACCGCGGTGAGCGCTGCCAAGGAGGTTGTCGGGAAGGTGAAGAAAGCCGTGAAAGAAGCCGTTGCGCAGGCCGACAGCGAGGTGCTGCCGCCGACGAAGAGCAAGTGGAAAGATGGGATGGTGGCGAAGCGGTAATCGCCTCCGTTAATTGCCGTTATCTTTTAACATATAATTATCGTGTAATTAACCATTAATTTTTCGTTGAGTTTTCTCCGTTATGTTTTCGTTAATCTTATTTCTCCATTAAAGACCATTAAAAGGTCATTAAAAAGAGGAAACAAAGAAAGTTAGTAGATATGAACAACAACGTAATGACAAGCAGAGAGGCGCAGGCTGCGCGTAATGAACTATTTAGTTTGTTGGTGCAGAGGGCAGGAATGACCACCAAGCGTTTCATTGAAACTGCAAAAAATGATTTTGTGGCAGATAACTTAGATTTGCTTACACCTTCAGAAAAAGAGAAATACCAAGCAATGGGATTTGTCTTATGAATAGTAACAATATCTTTATTGATACAAACATACTGATTGGTGCTGCTGTTGGTCGCGTAGAAGATAGAGCATGCCTTCATTATCTTTACTCGTTGGAGGGTAAAAATCTATTTATTTCTGCATTATCCATCGCGCAATTAGTTGCTACGATTCAAAAGAAGATAAGCACAGCAGAACTGAAACAGATTGTAAAGGAATATCTTCATCGTTTTCAAATAGTTGCTTTTACCGAGGCGGATATCATCGAGGCATTAGAACGCAGCGAAACCGACTTAGAAGACAATATTCAGTATGTGATTGGCACAAAAGTAAAATGCAAGTATTTCATTACTAATAATTTAAAGGACTTCAGGAGATATTTGGCTATCTCTGTCAAAGCCCCGAAAGATGTACGTTCTATTAAACGATAAAATATCATGAAAAAGTACAATTTTAATGCAGGACCGAGTATCCTGCCACAAGAAGTGATTAAGCAAACCGCAGAGGCAGTATTGGATTTTCAGGGAGAGGGACTCTCTATCCTCGAAATCAGCCACCGTGCGAAGTATTTCCAACCCGTAGTGGACGAAGCAGAAGCACTCTTCAAAGAGTTGCTCAACATCCCCGAGGGCTACCGCGTGCTCTTCTTGGGCGGCGGCGCGAGCCTGCAGTTCTGCATGGTGCCGTATAACTTCCTCGAGAAGAAAGCGGCATACCTGAACACGGGTGTATGGTCGAAGAAAGCCATCAAAGAGGCAAAGGGCTTCGGCGAGGTAGAGGTAGTGGGCGAGTCCACCAACTCCATCCCGAGCGGTTATGAGATTCCGCAGGATGCCGATTACTTCCACATCACCACCAACAACACCATCTTCGGTACGGAGATTTCGGAGCGCAAACTGCAAGAGATCTACGCCAAGAAAGGTAATGTGCCTTTGATTGCCGATATGTCTTCGGATATCCTCAGTCGCCCGATTGACGCAAGTCAGTATGATGTGATTTACGGCGGTGCGCAGAAGAACATTGCGCCTGCGGGTGTAACCTTCGTGATTGTGAAAGAGTCGGCGCTTGGCAAGGTGTCGCGCTATATCCCGACGATGCTCAACTATCAGACGCATATCGACGGCGGCTCGATGTTCAACACGCCTCCTGTATTGCCTATCTACACGGCATTGCTCAACCTCCGTTGGCTGAAAGCGCATGGCGGCGTAGCATGGATAGACCAACGCAATCAGCAGAAAGCCGACCTGCTCTACGATTGCCTTGACCACTCGAAGATGTTCGTGCCGACTATCCTCGACAAGGAAGACCGCTCGCGCATGAATATCTGCTTCGTGCCCAAGCCCGAGTACGAAGAACTGAAAGACGACTTCTTTAAGTTCGCCAGCGAGCGCGGCATGGTAGGTATCAAGGGACACCGCCTGGTAGGCGGTTTCCGCGCAAGTTGCTACAACGCAATGGACGTAGAAGGCGTACAAGCATTGGTAGATTGTATCAAGGCTTACGAGGCGAAGATGTGAGTTAGACCGCGCTATGCGCTGAAAGACCGCTGACGCTGAAAGACCGCGCTTCGCGCTGTCAGATTGATATACTATTCGGAAACTAAATCAGTCGTTCAGCGTAGCGGTCGGACAGCGTAGCGGTCGGACATCGGACAGCGTAGCGGTCAAAAGAGTTAATCATGGAACGATTCTATGAAAATCCCAAGCGGGAAGAGAAGAGAACAACCGTATTTTACACAACACTTGTTAATCGTATGAAAGTATTAGTAGCAACCGAGAAACCCTTTGCGAAAGTGGCAGTAGATGGCATTCGCGAGGTAGTGGAGCAAGCAGGTTACAGCCTCGTATTGCTGGAGAAATATACCGAGAAGCAGCAGTTGCTGGACGCTGTGGCAGACGCTGACGCACTCATCATCCGCTCCGATGTGGTAGATGCAGCGGTGCTGGACGCTGCGAAGCAGTTGAAGATAGTAGTGCGCGCGGGCGCAGGCTACGACAACATCGACTTAGCCGCCGCGAGCAGCCATGGCGTGGTAGCGATGAACACCCCCGGGCAGAACTCCAACGCCGTAGCCGAGTTGGCATTAGGCATGATGGTTTTTGCCGTGCGTAACTTCTACAACGGCACCAGCGGCAGCGAGTTGAAGGGGAAGAAACTGGGTATCCACGCCTTCGGCAATGTGGGTCGCAATGTGGCGCGTATTGCGCAGGGCTTCGGCATGGAGGTGTATGCCTACGATGCCTTCTGCCCCGACGAGGCGATGACGGCAGCCGGCGTAACGCCGCTGCATAGCGCGGAGGAACTCTACAGCACTTGCCATATCGTGAGCCTGCACATCCCCGCTACACCGGAGACCAAGCAGAGTATCAACCACGACCTTTTGAATCGTATGCCGAAGGGCGGTATCCTTGTGAACACCGCACGCAAAGAGGTGATTCACGAAGACGAGTTGATTCAACTCATGCAAGAGCGCGCTGACTTGAAGTATATCACCGACATCATGCCCGCTGCCGACATGAAGTTCCGCACCTTGTTCGAGGGACGCTATTTCGCCACCCCGAAGAAGATGGGGGCACAGACTGCGGAAGCCAATATCAATGCCGGTATCGCCGCTGCCAAGCAGATTGTGGACTTCATCGAGAACGGCAATACCCGTTTCCAAGTGAACAAATGATTTAGTATGACCGCGCTACGCGCTGACAGACCGCCTGCGGCTGAAAGACCGCTGCGCTGAAAGACTGAGATTCCATCGGAACTGAATCAGTCGGACAGTGAAACGGTCGAACAGTGAAACGGTCGGACAGCGAAGCGGTCTATCTTACCAATCAAATGAGAAAAATCCTTATTAGCATACTGCTAACGTTTTGTTATAGCGCTACCTATGCACTCCATGTGAAGTGTGTAGGTAGCGCTACGCAAATAGTGAACCAAAAGACCGACACTATCTTCCTCTTTGCCGATGAGGTGCATCTGGCTACGACAGATGGCTCTTCGGTGGACTGGTATCGCATCAGCGACAACAGCGTAGTAGCCACCAACGCGGATGAGATTTACCCAGATGACGGCGGCTATTATATCCTTTATAACGGAGAGAAAGAGTATTTCTACGCTTTCTCCTACCCTACCTACCAACCAAGAGACCTCCTGCTCACGGTGAGTCCTTCCTGCACGGCTACGGAACTGCGCTTGGAAGGGACATTGCCTGAGATTCAATATATTACGCCCACCGGTCAGACGCGCACCGTGTCGCGCGAATGCCGTATCTCGTACACCGACCTTGCTTGGAACGGCGGGAGCCTGCAATGGGAAGACTCGGTTGCCGTTCTGGACGAGCAACCGCTCAAAATAGGCACCTACAGCCTGCCTGCCATATGCAAGGCAACGGATATCGTGCTGACCTACGAGCCCCTTGCAGAGCAGTTGGGCATAGCACAGGATTCGGTGATTACCTATTTGGACGCCCCTATCGCTGTGCGCAGCATGCCTACCTCGGTAACGACGGTGCGCGGTACGGCAGGCGAGTTATGCAACGAGGTGGAGCGACCGACCGACGCCTCTGTGCTCACAGGCTCTGCACCCTTAGAGATTCTCTTCAAAGCCAATGCCACGCCTACGGCAGAATACTACGAATGGCAGATATACAAAGCCACCCAACGGATTGTCTCGCGCACCGACGCCGAGACACGCTACACCTTCACCGAGCCCGGTAACTACCGCGCCGTGTCGTATGCAAGCAACAACCACTGCCCCTGCGGCGACACTCCGGAAGACTGCCAACGCGACAGCACGGAGATAAGCATCAGCGTGAGCGAGTCTATGCTGCTGGTGCCCAATGTGTTCACGCCCAACGGAGACGGGAAGAACGATGAGTTTCGCGTGCTGTATCGCTCCATCAAAGAGTACCATATATGGGTCTATAACCGCTGGGGGAAGTTGGTATATGAATCCACAGACCCTGCCAAAGGCTGGGACGGCACTATCAACAATCATCCTGCCGCAGAAGGGGCGTATTTCTATGTGATTCGCGCACTCGGCACCGACGCCGCCGCCAATGCGGAATATCGCACCAAAGCCGCCTACAAACGGGCGAAGGACAAAGCGGACGAGGCGATAATTGGGGTTTATCAACTGTCCGGCGATATCAACCTGCTGAGAGGGAGGTAAGCCTCTCTGAGGCTGTAAAAAAAGCCTCTGCGAGGCTGTAAAAAAAGCGCTACGCGCTGTAAAAAAGCCTCTGCGAGGCTGTAAGAAAGCGCTGCGCGCTGTACACGAAGTTCCCTACACGGAGCGAAGCGGAGTTTACTACACGAAGTTCCCTACACGAAGCGAAGCGGAGTTTACTACACGAAGTTTCATACACGAAGCGAAGCGAAGTTCATTACACGAAGTTTCATACACGAAGCGAAGCGGAGTTTACTACACGAAGTTTCATACACGAAGCGAAGCGGAGTTCATTACACGAAGTTTCTGACACGAAGCGAAGCGGAGTTTACTACACGAAGTTTCATACACGAAGCGAAGCGGAGTTCATTACACGAAGTTTCTGACACGAAGTTCCCTACACGGAGCGAAGCGGAGTTTATAACATACTAAAATACCCAATATGAATATGAAAAAACTACTGATTACTATGGCACTTGCTGCTACTACGATGGTTGCCGGTGCGGCTACCGACAACCCGTTCTTCCACTATAAGGAGTGGAAGACCCCACACGGGACCTATCCTTTCAATGAAATCAAAGCCGAGCACTACATGCCTGCTTTCGAGGAGGCGATGAAGCAAGGTCTGGCGGACATCGACGCTATCGTCAATAACCCCGCTGCCCCCACCTTCCAAAACACCATCGAAGCCTACGAGAAATCGGGCGAGATGCTGACCATCGTGGCAGGCTGCTTCTATAACCTGACCTCCAGCGAGACCAACGAACAGTTGCAACAGATTGAGATGGAACTCTCGCCGAAGTTGTCTGACTACTCGTCCACCATCCGCCTGAACGAAGGCTTGTTCCGGCGTATCAAAGCGGTGTACGACCAACGCGGCAAACTGAAACTCAACAAAGAGCAACAGAAGTTGCTGGACGACATCTACGAATCGTTTGCGAACAACGGCGCTAACCTCTCGCCGGAGGATAAGCAGACCTACCGCGAACTGACGGCGCGCCTGAGCCAACTGACGCTCACCTACGGGCAGAATGTGCTGAAAGCCACCAACGCTTGGACCATGCTTCTCACCCGCGAAGCAGACCTTGCCGGACTGAACGACGACACCCGCGCGCTACTGCGCGCCAACGCAGAGAAGAAGGGACTGGAAGGTTGGTTGCTCGACCTCAAGCCTACCACCTATCGCCCCGTGATGGAAGACCTCGACAACCGCGACATCCGCCGCGAACTCTATACGGCATACAACAGCCGTTGCATCGGCGGCGAGTTCGACAACACGCAGATTATCATCGACATCGTCAATACCCGCCTTGCGCTGGCGAACCTCTTCGGCAAGCAGACTTACGCCGAGAAGTCGCTCCACAAGACCATGGCGGAGACGCCTGAGCAGGTGTATAAACTGCTGGACCAACTGCGTGAGAGTTACATGCCTGCCGCCAAGCAGGAGGTGGAGGAGTTGAAGCAGTTCGCTACCGCCAACGGTTTCTACGCTACCTTGCAGCCTTGGGACTGGTCGTACTACTCTAAGAAACTCAAGATAGAGAAATACAGCGTGTCGGACGATGATATCCGCCCGTACTTCGAGTTGGAGGCGGTTAAGCAGGGCGTGTTCGGCTTGGCAAAACGGCTCTACGGACTGACTTTCAAGGAGAACAAGGCGATTCAGGTGTATAACCCCGAGGTAACCGCCTACGAGGTGTTTGACGAGAAAGGTAAGTTCCTCGCTGTCTATTACGCCGACTTCCACCCGCGTGATGGTAAGCGTGGCGGCGCGTGGATGAACGACTTCCAAGGGCAATGGATGGAGGGCAAGAAAGACCATCGTCCGCATATCGTGAACGTGATGAACTTCACGCGTCCGACCGCAGACAAGCCTGCGCTCTTCACCTACGACGAGGTGGAGACCTTCCTCCATGAGTTCGGACACGCGCTCCACGGCATGCTCACCCGCTGCCAATACAGCGCCCTCTCCGGCACCAATGTGCCGCGCGACTTCGTGGAACTGCCCTCGCAGTTCAACGAGAATTTCCTCGGCGAAAAGGAGTTTCTCGACACCTTTGCGAAGCACTATAAGACCGGTGAGCCCATGCCGCAGGAGTTGATAGACAAGATTAAGCGTGCGCAGACCTACCACGCTGCGTATGCTTGTGCACGCCAACTCTCGTTCGGCTACCTCGACATGGCTTGGCATACGCTGAGTGCCCCCTTTGCCGTACCCGCCGACCTCACCACCGCGGAGGCGGTTATCAAGTTCGGCAACGACGCAATGCGCCCTGTGCAGGTGCTGCCCGACGTGCCCGGCACGCAGATGGAGACCGCCTTCACGCATATCTTCTCCGGAGGCTATGCAGCAGGCTACTACTCCTATAAGTGGTCGGAACTGCTGGATGCAGACGCTTTCTCGGTGTTCAAAGCGGCGCAGCAGAAGAACGGCTCTATCTTCGACAAGAAGGCAGCCGCTCTCTTCCGCAAGCATATCCTTGAGCGCGGTGGCACCGAGCCTGCTGCCGACCTCTATCGTAAGTTCCGCGGAGGAGAGCCAAGTATCAACGCCCTGTTGGAGCGCGATGGTATCAAGGCAGTGGAGGTGAAGTAAGGAATAGAACGACTCGCCTTAAAAGACCACCCGCTGCGTTCGCTGAGGCTTGCATCCCGATTTATCGGGAAAGATATAGGATAAAAGACTGATTACCATCGTCTCTGTACCGCGACAACCGCTACGCTGATTCACATCGGCGTAGCGCTTTTTTTGCAAATTTGTGCAGTTAAGGCTGCTAAAACTTGCAATTTTGTGCAGTTTAGGCATTATAATAACGTGAGTTCGATATAAGCAAACTATTCTCAGCAATCAAAGACTAAATTGGTTTTCCCGACAGGTCGGGACAAGTTTGGTAATGAATTAATGGTTAATTACACGTTAATTATACGTTAGAGAATACATATTTGAACAAT
>JALFGC010000065.1 GCA_022777485.1 Bacteroidales bacterium | reverse complement strand
CACTTTTTCGAAGATATAGTCCACATTCTTCATGTAGTAGTCGAGTGTGAAGCATTGGTCTATCTCTTCGGGGGTGAGGTGCTCGGTTACGGCAGGGGTCGCCTTGAGGTTGTCTATCATCTCGCCGCCCTCCATGAGCGTCTTCATCGCCACGGGTTGCACGAGGTCGTACGCCTGCTCGCGCACGAAGCCTTTCTCTATCAGTGCGTTCATCACGCGCTGTGCGAAGATAGCGCCGTGGGTGAGTCCGATATTATGGAGCATGTTCTCTGGATAGACCACAAGGTTGTCGAGTATGCCCTCAAAGCGCGCCAGCATATAATCGAGCAGCATGGTGGCGTCGGGCAATACGATACGCTCGGTAGAAGAGTGGCTAATGTCGCGTTCATGCCATAGGGCGATGTTCTCGCTCGCCGTGCACATATAGCCGCGCATCACACGCGCGCAGCCGCAGATGTTCTCCGACGAGATAGGATTGCGTTTGTGGGGCATCGCCGATGAGCCTTTCTGCCCTTTTCGGAATGCCTCTTCCACCTCGCGCACCTCCTGCCGCTGCATGTTGCGCACCTCTAATGCCATCTGCTCCAGCGTGCCGGCGATGACCGCGAGCGTAGCCAAGTAGAAGGCATGGCGGTCGCGCCCGAGCACCTGCGTGGCGATATGCGCCGACTCAATACCAAGGTGCTCACATACATAAGTCTGGATAGCCGGCGGGATGTTCGCGTAGTTGCCCACCGCGCCCGATAGTTTGCCGGCCTCCACGCCGCGCGCCGCCATCTCAAAGCGCTCCACATTGCGTTTCATCTCTTCGTACCACAATGCCCACTTCAGTCCGAAGGATGTTACATCGGCGTGCATGCCGTGGGTGCGCCCGATGACGGGGGTGTACTTGAACTCATTGGCGCGACGCTTGAGCACCTGCAAGAAACGCTGCAGGTCTTCCCGCAGAATCTCGTTGGCTTGTTTTAAGAGGTAGCCGTTAGCGGTATCCACCACATCGGTAGAGGTCAGCCCGTAGTGCACCCACTTGCGCTCCTCGCCCAATGACTCGCTCACCGTGCGGGTGAATGCCACCACATCGTGGCGGGTGATCTCCTCTATCTCGTGGATACGGTCCACATTAAATATGGCTTTCTCGCGCAGCAGGCGCACATCCTCGGCAGGGATAACCCCCAGCGAGGACCACGCCTCGGCAGCCAAAATCTCCACCTCTAAATAGGCTCTAAACTTGTTTTCTTCTGTCCAAATCCCGCGCATGGCAGGACGCGAATAACGGTCTATCATTTGTTTTAGATGAAGGATGCAGGATAAAGGATAAAAGACTGATTAGACTCGTCTCGCCTATTTCTGTCTCCTTCTTGTCTTATTAGTTAATAAATCAATACCTTCGGCTTATTGGATGAAGGATGCAGGATAAAGGATAAAAGACTTATTACCTTTGTCTATAAGGTTTCAGAGTCAATACAAATTCTTCTTTTATCCTGTTTCCTTAATCCTTTATCCCTGTAATATCTTTACTCCTTTATCTACATACCCATACGCCTCTTCCACTTTCTCTAATGCGTGCTCTACGGTGTCGGCAGTGGCGAGCAAGACGCCGAAGCGTCTGTGTCCGTGCACCTCGGGCTTACCGAAAAGGCGCAACTGCACACCGGGGACGGAAAGGGCTTTCTCCAAGCCGCTGAACACCACCTTGTCGGTATCACCTTCCACCACGATGGCTTTCGATGCCGATGGCCCGAAGAAACGCACCTCGGGGATAGGCAGCCCGAGCACTGCGCGGGCGTGGAGCGCAAACTCCGACAGGTCTTGCGAAATCATCGTTACCATACCTGTGTCGTGCGGACGCGGACTCACCTCCGAGAAAATGACCTCATCGCCTTTGACGAACATCTCCACACCGAAGATACCATATCCGCCCAGCGCATCGGTGATTTTCTTCGCTATCTCCTGCGCTTTTTGCTTCGCTACTGGCGACATCGCCTGCGGCTGCCACGACTCGCGATAGTCGCCATCCACCTGATGGTGCCCCACGGGTTCAAGGAAAAGGGTATGTGCAGGGGATGAAGGATGAAGGATGAAGGATGAAGGACTTATTACCTTCGTCTCTACGTTTTCAACGTCAGAACTATTTTCATCTTGTGTCCTTAATCCTTTATCCGACGGTACGCAACGCACCGTCAGCAGCGTAATCTCGTAGTCAAAATCCACGAAGCCTTCTACGATTACCCTGCCAGCACCTGCGCGTCCGCCCATTTGGCTTTCCGCCCAAGCATGCTCGACGAGACCCGCATCGTCTCTCTTTATCGTCGTCTGTCCGTGCCCGGAAGAGGACATGATGGGTTTCACCACGCAGGGGATACCTATCTCCTCCACCGCCTGTACGAACTCCTCGTAGGTGTCCGCAAAGCGATAGCGCGCCGTGGGCAAGCCCAACTCCTCGGCCGCCAAGCGACGGATTGCTTCCCTATTCATAGTAAGAAAAGCCGCGTTAGCCGTAGGGATAACGCGGTAGCCTTCCTGCTCCAATTCGACGAGCGTGCGGGTAGCAATAGCTTCTACTTCGGGGATGATTAGCGAGGGTTTCTCTTGCTCTACGACCTTGCGTAAGGCATCACCATCCAACATATTAAATACATGCGCGCGATGCGCCACCTGCATAGCCGGTGCATTGGCGTACTTGTCGCACGCAATGACCTCTACGCCCAAGCGTTGTAACTCGATAGTAATCTCTTTGCCCAACTCACCGCTACCCAATAGGAGCGCGCGCGTAGCCACAGAGGTTAAAGGAGTTCCTAATTGCATAAGAAGAAATGAATTACGAATTACGAATTTGAGTGCTTCTCAAATCCGAGTGCAAAGGTACTGCTTTTTTTTGACATACGCAAATAAAATCGAAAATAATTTTAGCAAGAAGGCAGCCCCGTTATAGGGCTGCCTTGGCGTTCATATGCGTCGGGAAATGGGTTATCCTTGGTGCTGAGGACGCAGGAGGTCGTTAACAGTCTTGACAGGGTTAAAGGTGCTGACCGGCACTTCAACGAAGAGGGTATTCCACTTCGCCATTGCACCATTCCACAAACCCGGCAACTCGAGGGCGAGCAGTTCTTTTCCGTCTTTCGACTTCTGGGAAATGAAGCCCGTCTGCGGGTCTACGAAGTCGGGGAGGTGGAAGGGCTTGCCGTTGACATCGCGGGTAGCGCATACGAGGTCCACGGGGTTGAAGTGGGTAGCCTGCGCCATGAGTGCGGGGTCTGCTATCTGCGAGGACTCGAGGATTTGTCGGCTGATAGTGCCGTCAGCGTCACGCACGAGGAAAGGACCGCCGCCGGGCTCGCCCGTGTTCTTCACTACGCCACAGACGCGGATAGGACGGTTGAGGCGCTCGCGCTCTTCGTCCGTGATAGTGGGGTCTTGCAGGCGCGCGAAGACACGCTTCTGCTCTGCTACGAGTACGCCGGCGAGGATTTGTTTGTAGCGCACGGTGTCTTTCTTCAGTCGGTCGGGCACCACGTTGTCAATGTTCTTCACGAAGATGATGTCAGCGTCCTGTGCGTTGAGGTTCTCTATGAGTGCTCCGTGTCCTCCCGGGCGGAAGAGGAGTTTGCCCTCTTTGTCGCGGAAGGGTGTGCCGTCGGGGTTCGCTGCAAGAGTGTCGGTGCTGGGCAGTTGCTCGGAAAATGTGATGTCGAAGCGCACGCCGTACTTGGTCTCGAAGGCTTGCAGGTGGTCGGCAATGTGCTGACGGAAGAGGGGCAGGTGCTGGTGGGAGACGGTGAAATGGAGATGCACCATGCCGTTGCTGGCTGCGTAGAGTGCGCCTTCTACCATGTGCTCCAAGGCGGGGGTGCGGGGACCGTCTTTGTATTTATGGAAGAGAAGCAAGCCCTTGGGCAGGTCGCCATAGTGCATGTCTTCGAGGAGGAAGCGCACGGCGTCTTGCCCGCCCTTGCCTGCGAGTTGGTCGCCGAAAGCGAAATCATCGATATGAGTGAGGAACTCCTGTATGAATGCCGTCTCTTCGCCGTCTTCAAGGTATTGGAAGAGGTTCTTGAACATACGGCTGGCCGCGCCGCTGGCGGGGACGAACTTCAAGATTTTGTGCCCCTCTGCGAGGTACTCTTCCCACAAGCGGATGTACTCGTCCTGCTCTTTCTTCGTGGGGGCGAGGATACCGTCTTTGGTGGAAGCGGCTGCTACGATGTCTAATGCGGGGAAGCCTGTGCGGAAATGCTCCAATTGTTCTTCGGCTTTTGCCACACTGATGCCTCGAGCCTCTAACTGCTCAAGGTCTTGGGGAGTGAAGATTGTGCTCATGGCGTTGGTAATTATGAATTATGAATTATGAATAGACCCTCTAAATCTCCCTTAAGGGAGACTTGTTATTATCGTCTCGTTATCCTCTCGTGAATCACCCAAGAATCACCCAAGTTTGATAGATAACAAACCGCTTCGGATAAGAGGGGATACCCGAAACCCGCATGCAAAGGTAACATTTTTTATTTATTTGAACAAATATATTTCTTTTTTGCAGGCTTATTCCCCCAAAAAATCTACAAAAATGATGTAAGTCTTGCATATGTCAAAAAAAAGTAGTAAATTTGCAGCGGAATTTTTGGGCACTTTTATGCTCCGTTAATGGTCGTTAATTATTCGTTAATTTTATGCCTCCATTAAAGTCCATTAATTAAAAGAATATGCTTTAATGGCTCTTTATATGGTCTTTAATGGAGAAAACAACGAGGAATACAATGAAAAATATCGCCTTTATCATCAATCCTATATCGGGAACGCAAAACAAGCGTAAACTGCCAAAGTTGATTCAGCAGACGCTGGATAGTGAGCAATGGTTGCCGAACATCGTCTATACGGAGCGGCAGGGACACGCGACGGAATTGGCGCGGCAGTTCGCTCGTATGGGCTTCGATGCAGTGGTGGCCGTAGGCGGCGACGGCACAGTGAACGAGGTGGCGAACGGTTTGCGCCATACGCAGACAGCGATGGGTATTCTGCCGATGGGTAGCGGCAACGGCTTCGCAAGGCATATAGGCGTCCCCGTGCATGTGAACAAA
>JALFGC010000023.1 GCA_022777485.1 Bacteroidales bacterium | reverse complement strand
AATTTGCATATATCAAAAAAAAGTAGTACCTTTGCAGTCGATTTTACCTAAAGGATGTTTTTAGGGCGATTGTAAAGGACTATTTGTTATACCTTATTATATATGCGTAAAGACTGGATTGAAACATCGGATGGTAAGTTTGCTTACGACTACAAACGTGCAGCCATCGCAGCCGACAATGTGGTGTTCGGCTTTGACGGAGGAGAACTGAAAGTCTTGCTCATCGAACGTAATGATCGTATCGAAGTTGGCAAGATGGCTCTTCCTGGAGGTTTTCTTCGTATGGAAGAAACGATTGAGGAATGTGCAGCTCGAGAACTAAAAGAGGAAACCGGCATAGAGAATGCCTACTCAGAAAACTTTGGTACTTTTACAGCTTTGGATCGCGACCCTGAGCAGCGTGTAGTCAGCATTGCATTCTATGCTCTGGTTCCTACCTGCGAGGTCATCGGTGGTTCTGACGCACGCCGTGCTGTTTGGGTACCGCTCAAGGAAGTTGGTGACTTGGCTTTTGACCATAACGAGATTCTTGCAAAGGCAGTTCAGCGTTTAAGAGAAGATATCGTCTTCCGTCCGGTGGGGTACGAGTTGCTTCCCGAGAAGTTCACGCTCCCTCAACTACAGCGTTTGTACGAGTGTATCTTGGGATTGGACAAACCTATGGATCGAGCCAATTTCTCCAAGAAGATACTAAATTCCGGTATTTTAGTGGAGACGGGCGAGACAGAACAGGTGTCTGGTCATCGCGGAGGTAACTACTACCGTTTCGATAAGGATGCTTATGACCGCTTCAAGCAAGAACGCTCTTTTAAACTCGAATTCTAGCCTCGTTGCCATTGAACCTTTATCTTTAACTCATTGAACCGCACCTCTATGAAATCAAAACGCCTTCATATCGGACAAGAAATTCAATCGCAGTTGGAGAAGCAAGACCATACAGTAACATGGCTTGCTAACCAACTGTCGATACAGCGCCCCAACTGCTACAGGATATTGCGCTCTGCCAATATCAACACCGATCGCTTAGTCATCATATCTAATGTGCTTAAATATGATTTCTTCGCAGAATACTCTAAACGTCTTAACTTTTAAAACCAAACTGATTATGGAAACAAACAATGTAAACACATCTAACCTTCGTACAACTCCTTATCACATCAACCAACTTGATTCAAACGAGATTTTCGTCTTTGGTAGTAATGCACAAGGCGCACATGGAGGCGGAGCAGCTGCCTTTGCCATGCATCAGTTTGGTGCCATTTGGGGGCAAGGTGAAGGTCTACAAGGTCAGAGCTATGCAATCCCGACCATGGGCACATTGGCTGAGACTAAGGACGCAGTCGATCGTTTTGCGGCTTTCGCACGTCAGCATACCGAACTTTGCTTCATGGTTACGGCCATTGGCTGTGGTATTGCCGGCTACACTCCTGCTCAGATTGCACCTTTGTTCCGAGAGGTATCACAATTGGTGAATGTATATCTGCCACAGAGTTTTTGGAATGAATTAACATTAGCTTTTTAAAACATATAACTATGCAACGCCCAATTTTATTTCTTGCAGCCCTTGTTTGCTGCGCACTTGGTTTCGCAAAGGAGCCACAACAACCGGATTCGTATAACTACAAACGCGGTTGCGAACTTATCGGAGAACAGATGTACGACGAGGGTATCGAGTTCCTCTGTCGCGAACTTCGTCAGAACCCCAAGAATGGCTATGCCTTAGCTTGGATGGCATCTGCTTATCGTCACAAAGATGAGAATGGTACCGCCATCGAGTGTGCGCATGATGCCCTAAAGAATCTTCCTAAGGCGGAGAAGTATTATGCTGCTTGGACGCATAATCTTCTATCCGGTATCTATTGGGAAATGAAAGATACCGTTAAAGCCTTTCAAGAAGTCTCTGTTGCCATTAAAACCGAACCGAAGAATGAAGATTGGTACGAGAATCGTGGTTTGTTGTACCGTCAATGCAAGCAGTGGGAAAAATCCAATGCAGACTTCCGCAAGTATATCGAACTCAAGCCCGGTTTGATTCGTGGTTATATGCTGTTAGGTTACAACTATCAGTTGAATGACAACTATGTTGAAGCACTGAAGCAGTACACTAAGGCAGACCAGCTCGCATCACGCTCTTTCACCTTGGGTTCGATGGCAGAGATGGAAGTAAAATTAGGCAAGTATGAAGACGCTGCCAAGCATGCCGTTGAGGCATTCAAGATGGAGCATTTTGAGGAGTCTGCATCACAGGTGCTGAAGGCGTGCAACAATGAGGAACTTGCAGAACTGGTACAGGCGCAGCTGCGTGTGCAGGTTGCCAAGAACCCCAATGCTCCGGAGTGGCAGCTTTATCAGGTAATGGTTTATCGTGCTCGTCATGAATTTGAGAAAGCTATTCGTGCCGGACAAAAAGTTCAGAAGATTTATCCGGATCTTGATGGCTTCTTCTCTGATATGTATGCCGATATGGGTGACTTTGCTCATGCCCTTGCATACATCAACAAGGCCATTGATGCTGATTCTACTGATGTGTCACTCCGTTATGATCGCGCGAACATTTATAGTGAAATGGATAGTATTGATGCTATGATGGTCGACCTCGCCTTCAACATTGAACAACAGCCGGAAGAATCTAATTGGTACTTTGCTCGTGCAAGCAAGTGCTTGTTCCTGTCTCGCTATAAGGAGGCTATCGAAGACTACAATACCGGTCTCGCTATTGTGCCTTCGAACGATTGGGAGCGCTATATGCGTGGTCGCTGTTACGAGGCTATTGGTGATACCGCCAAGGCGCACTCCGACTATCGTCGCGCTTTGTCTCAATCGTCACGTCCAGAGGTACGCTTGTTTGCTCTGGCATCACTCGCTCAGAAAGAAGAGGCTATGCATTTGGCTGACAGCTTGCTGAAGGCCGATACCATAGATTATCGATACAATGTCGCTTGCGCTTATGCCCTTCTGGGCGAGAAAGAACTGGCGCTGCGCTATATTGATGAGGAGATGCGTGATGGCTATGTTCACTTCCGTCACCTGCGCCTTGATCCGGACTTGCACTCGCTCCATGGTGACGAACTGGAGCAACTCATCCAAAAGTACGAGGCTATCCGCGACGAGCGCGTAGCTCGTTTCCAAGAGGAGCAAGGCGAGGAAGCCGGAGAAGAGAAGGTTGTGGAAGTCCCCTTTACGGCGGCTAATGGTGTTACTAAGGTGGATTGCACCATCAATGGCCTACCGCTCAACTTCGTTTTCGATACCGGAGCGAGTGATGTAACCATCTCTCAGACGGAAGCCAACTTCATGTACAAGAATGGCTACCTTAACCAGAAGGATGTGATTGGCAAGCAGCGTTACCAGACAGCAGATGGTAATATCTCTGTTGGTACTACTTTTATGATCAATCATATCAACTTTGGCGGATTGGAACTAACCGGTGTTCGTGCATCGGTAGTGGCCAACCAGAAGGCTCCGCTCTTGCTGGGTCAGACAGTCCTCCAGCGCCTCGGTAAGATTGAGATTGATAACGAAAAGAAAGTTCTAAAGATTACAACTAAAAAATAAAAAATCATATGTCTCCGGTATTGGTAGCAATATTGTGTTTCGTTGGCTTAGTTATTTCTGCTGCTCTTTGCATACATTATAAAGATGCACTCGATGAGCAGAAAGTCGATAATAAGATTCTTAAGCAACGTAATGAAACGCTTGAAGAACGCTTTGAGAAAGAGGATTCACAAAAAGAGTCCTCTGCTGCTCAACCGCCTATTGCCATTGATTTCTTGTATTCGATGGCAAGTAAAAAGCAGTTTGAAATAACGGAGTTTGAACGCGATGAGGATTGGGTGACATGTGGTTTCGAGTTCCAAGGTGGCCACTTCTTTTGCTACGCCGGTGCGAAGAACGACGAACTGCTGCTACAGTATCGTTGTTTTGAAAGCATCCTCTATACGGTAGAGAACTACGAAAAGGTTCGTACACTTTGCCATCGTTGTACACGAGAGTATAGGTATGCTAAACTTGTGTATTCCTATGATGAGAAGCAGAATGAAATTGACGTTCATGTCTTCATAGAATCCATCGGCCCCTCGGAAGCAGCTTTTATGTACTACATCGCTTTGTGCTTCCGTGTTGCATCTCAATTTCATCAGGAACTTCAATCAGAACGAACCTTTACTGAGGAAGAATTGATGGATCAGCGTCGTGATGCGCAAAAGCTCATCGACGCCGAGATAAGTGTGGAGCATAATAACCATGCCAAGAAGTATCGTCGTCGTGTTTCTCCGGAGTATGGTACGCTGGGCGAATACCTATCATATCTCTTTAATGGGGAACAGGTAGAAGATCTTCTTGGTCTGACTATTCAAAACGCCAATGGTTCACGAGAAATAACACAACGTGACCAGATTGCATCGTTTGACATTCTTAGTGCTATCATTGAAGGAACTGGGGAGGATGCTGCGTTTATTGGTGCATCTTCGCCAGCAGTACTTACTGTGGATGCCGTTACCAATCATTATGTGTTCACGCTACATCCACTTGCTGGTGGAAAGGATGTGTTGTCCGTTCGCATGACAGCCGTGTGCACTCCGCATGAGTTCCTACAAAGCTATGTGCCAGATGCCACGTACGAACCAAAGGCTATCTCTATGCGCCTTTGCTATGTGAAAACTGAACTTCCTGCTCCCGATACGGAGGCAGATGAAGAGTTGCCACATACCGATATGGCAGCACAAGTGAAGCATGGTCACAAACTTTTGCAACAACAGTGCTACCTTCAGGCGATAGCTGTGCTGACACCTATCTTCCAGAAACTGAAATCTCGCTATTTCAATCTGAGCGATAGTGAGAAGAATATGTACTACCAGGTATGTTATTATCTCGGTTTTAGCTACTCCGACTTGCGCATCTTTGATAAAGGATTCTACTATCTGGACATAGTTAAAAATTGCAATCGTTTCGACTATTCGCAGGAATATATCAACTGCATTACTAATAGTGGCGATCCTTGTGTTTTTCAGGTTTTAAATGATGAGGCAGAGGGCATCCGGAAGCAGTTAGAGGAACTGGAGAAAGATGACGATCGTGGTACAGAGAGGATGATGGCTCATGAAGAAAGACTTTGGAAATACGTCTCTTTCCTCCAACGTCGTCGTGGTTATGCTCAAATTACTTTTGGCTTCTTTGATGACGCGGAAGAAACTTTTAAGGCTCTGCTGGAAGATGAGGGTAGCCGTGCTTATGCAGAAAACGAACTGAAATATATAGAACAATTAAAGGCTCAGAAAAAGTGAAACAATTCTTCAAATCCATTCTCCCATTAGGAGTATTGCTGGTTGGCATGCTTTCCGCGTGCCAGCCCTTTGACGGCAAGAACCTGCTGCCGTATGAACCCAAGAACGGCATTTACTATTGGCGTACTACGTTCTGCCCTACAGAGGAGGAACGTTCGTTCGTTCGTAATCACGACATTGGGCGTATCTACTTGCATATGTATGATGTGGACGCATGCGACTATGAGGCTAAACGCATCGAACCTATCGCTACACTCCAGTTTCAAGATTCGCTGATGAGTGGAGTAGAGTACGTTCCCACTGTGTATATCACCCAAGATGCCATTCGTGCACTGGACGGTCGCGAAGCTGAAATTGCTGAGAAGATTGTTACTCGCACACTAAACATGGTGGACTGGCACGAGATTCCGAATGTGCAGGAAATGCAGATTGATGGCGATTGGCAGACATCCACACGTGATAGTTATTTCCTCTTCTGCAAAGAACTTCGTAAGCGTCTGCATGCACATGGTTTGCGCCTCTCTGCTACCATTCGTATCTCGCAACTCCGTGAGAAAGTACCACCTGTTGATAGAGGTGTGCTTATGATATACAACACCGGCAGTGTGCGTAATGAAACAACCGAAAATTCTATCCTTGATGTGGAAACATGCAAGGCTTACTTTGGGCATCGTTCTATACAAAAGTATGATCTGCCTATGGATTATGCACTGCCTACTTTTGGATGGGCGGCTGTTTATAATGAACATGGCCATTTTCAAAATCTATCCTACACGATGGATTATCCGGCACCTCAGTTTGAACGCCTCGACTCTACCCACTATCGTTCTTGTCTCTTTGGCATACACAAAGGTGTGCATTTTGGACATGGCGACATAATTCGCGTGGAAATCACTTCTGCTGCCATGCTGGAGGAAGTAAAAGCACTCCTGCCTATGGACGAGCAACAATCCATTATCCTTTATCACCTTGATAACAACCAAACCAGCCGTTATACCCATGAAGAGATTGATTCTGTTTTTGCTCATTAATACGAGCCTGATGTTGCCGGTACTGGCTTGTGGCCCCGGCCCTGCATATGATCCTAATGGTCTGCGTATCTTCCGTGTCGTAGATTATGAATCCATTGATCCATTTACGCAGAACATGCGCAAGAATGTGGATGCTTGGTGTAATTTGGTGGGTGCTTCATTCTCCTTTGCCGATGTGAAGGCGGTTGTGTATAAGTCCGGAGTGGACGATGTACGCTACATGCGTGAAAAGCATCGTCTCCCCTCCTCTCTTAAATCGAATGCGTTCGCAAAAGCTCTGTGTGATAGAAACGATTTGTTGGACTTCCTTATCACCGCCAAAACGTGCGAAACAGCACGTGGTGAAATGAATGATCCGTGGTATTATCCCTCGCATCATTGTCCACATGTGGCAGCGTTGGAAGGTGTTATCCAAGCAGCAGAGGGACATACAACAGATACGCTTTTGCACGACCGCTATGCACTACAGCAGATGCGTGCGCAACTGTCATTGAATCGCCATCAGGAGAATGTCAATCTCTGGGAAACGTATGCCTCGCATCTCCCCCAAGATAATGTGCTTCGCACGCTGATGGTGGACTACGCTGTTGGTGCTTATCAGAACGTGGGAGATGCTTCTGCGGCCAAAGATTTGATTATGGATGAATCTGGCTACTTTGATGATTTGCGGATTCTTGCTCGTATTCAGTCGGAGTTGAGAAATACGGATTACGAAGGCATTGAACCGTACGACTGGGAGGCAGAACGTATGCGCGTTACGTTCCTTCAAAATCGCAAAACGGCTATAGAAGCCATTCAACATCCTGCTACGCAACGTAAAGCAGAATGGTACTACACGCTCGCCTATATTGATGATGCACTCGGAAATGATGTTTCATCAGAGCAGTACCTGCGTAAAGCAGAAAAAGCCGGAGGAGATGATTTTATTCGTGAATCGGTACATCTGTTCCGAATCTATCGTGATGCTAAGTCTTTGCCGGTGAACGACGCTTACGAGCAGCAGATGCTGACAAATCTGCGCTGGATAGAAGAACGATTACTGCGTGATTTCCCCAAAGGCAAAGAACTGGAAAAGTTTGAGCCGTGGAGAGTCGTTTATAATTATAGTTCGTACTATTGGAATGATATGCTTCGCCGTATTGGTCTGGGTATCTATGCAAAGCGATTAGCCGGTGCCGGACGCACATTGCGCTCTATCGAAGTGATTAACTACGCGGAGAATCGTATCTTCAAGGAACTTAAATCCGACTTCATGGACGATAATCACTTCGGCTATTTGTTCCAAGCGCTGGATACTCGATCTGCTGCCAATACTATGCAATATGTCGATCGTCTGCAACATCCAAAGGATGAGTTAAGCCGATTCTTGCTTAGCGGCAGTTATGTGGATTACGACTGGCTCCATAATATTGCCGGAACGCTATACATTCGTGAGAGCCAATTCGGAAAGGCAGTGGATGCACTGTCTCATCTATCGCAATCCTATACGGGGGATTCCATCTGTGATGATCCATTTATAATTGATTACCGCAGTCCGGCAAGAGCACTCACACAAACTACTCGCCGTGCATTTGCAGCAGAGATGGTTCGCCTTGAGAAGGTGATGAAGTCCGCCTCGAACGTTAACGACCGCGCTGATGCACAACTGAAATATGCCATTGCGCTCCGTAATATCCACACTACAGTTTGGCAGGCGGTTGCTTATGGTAATGGCTATGCCTGGTATATAGATTCATATACTCCCAATACACATAAGCTTTATACGGAAACCGCGCTAGAACGCTCAGATAAGATGCTGGAACAGGCGATACTGATGTATACCGATGACGAGCGCGCAGCGTCAGCAGAACTCAGCCTGAAGAACTTCCGCACCGTAATGGAACATTATCCCAATACGGCAGCCGGAGAGTTTGTTCGGTCTCATTGTGAAAACTACTATGACTTTGGACTACGTTCTTTCCGTAGTGCACCTCACCTTACAAGTTGGTACTTTAATAAACTTCGTTAAACTGTTATTTGTATGAAAACTGGTAATTCTTTAAAAATATCTTTGCGTTCAGCACTAGTTGGTATTCTGCTATATGCAGTTTATCTACCAGTGCGTCATATCCCCTTTATTAAGGAATTCTTGTGGTCAAAACCCAACCTCGGGGAACTAGTTGACCACGGCAATGCTATGATGCTTTTGCTGAGCATTATTGTGTGTTGTGTTGCAATTTTTGTCCACCGGAAACAGTTGCCTGCACCAGATAAACAGCATCGAATTTTGGCTCATGTTGCCGCATGGAGTACGTTGACCATCGTCCTCTTTCCTTCATTTCATGGTGTTTGGATTTTTGGGACGCCTCTGTTATATATAAATTGGTGGCTGCTGGAAGTTATGACTCTTCTTGCTGCAGCTGTTGTCTGGAAGTATAGTGCGCTACCTTTGGGCGAAGACTCTCTCCCTAAGTCACTTTCTACATTGGTACTTTTGGCAGCCATCTTATCAATGGTTGTGCTATTGCTGATGATTGTCGCCGGTTGTTATGTTATTTGCACCGGTCATGTGATTGGTGGGGGCATTGGCACAATTTGCTACTTCTCATGGATTCGAGCATTTGTCCCTGCAATCATCTTCACTTGCTACGTTATTCATATCACACCAGAGGAAAAGTTGTCTAAGATACGCGAATATATCTACCGAACCTTTGTGTGGATTGGGTTCCTGGCGGCATTATGTGCGATTGCCTATTATATAATTGACCGAATAACCTTTTTATATTAAACATTATGTTAGGAGCAATTATTGGAGATACCATTGGTAGTATCTATGAATTTTGTAATATCAAGACGACTGAATTTCCTCTCTTTTCGGAAAGTAGCGAGCCTACCGACGATAGCGTGATGTCTATTGCCGTGGCAGAGTGGTTGCTGACGGATCCGGAACGGACGCAGCAGAAGTTAGAAGATTCAATGGTCAAATGGGGGCACAAGTATCCTCGTGCCGGATACGGAGGCGCTTTTGCAAGCTGGCTTTTTTCTCCTCAGTTTTTATATGGCTATCGTGACGATACTAATACCGATGAAGATTCTAAATATGGTACCCGTCATCCCTACAACTCCTGGGGCAATGGTTCTGCTATGCGTGCATCTGCTTGCGGATGGGCGGCTCACTCAATCGAAGAGGCGCTTGACTTAGGTAAGCGTTCGGCTGAGATTACTCACAACCATCCCGAGGGCATCAAAGGCGCGCAATGTGTGGCCGCTGCAATCTTCTTAGCACGTATGGGTGCCAGTAAAGAAGAAATAAGGGCATATATAGTTGATACCTTCGGCTATGATTTGAGCCGTGATTGCGATGATATTCGTCCAGGCTATTATTTTGATGTGTCCTGTCAAGGAACTATGCCTGCTGCATTAGCGGCTTTCTTTGATAGCTACGACTATGAGTCGGCTGTTCGCCTTGCCGTTTCGCTCGGAGGCGACTCCGATACCATTGCTTGCATCACCGGTGGCATTGCTGAGGCGTTCTATGGAGAAATTCCCAAGACGATAGTGATTGAAGCACGCCAACGCATTCCTGATGAATTTTGGCCAATAATTGATGAAATAAGAGGTGCCGTATAAACCATTTATGCCGTCTAAATTTGTTGTTTTTTTGAAAAAAATTAGATATTAGGGTTACCTTTTAACGTTTCTTTGTCACACGAATATAGAAGCAAGCAACTCCGCTTGCCCAAATAAACTAAAAAATTTGTGTTATGAAGAAAACTAAAAGATTCGCACTAGCCATTATGGCGTGCCTGATGAGTGCAATGGTAATGGCCGGTAACCGCCAAGTATCCACCGTTCTCCCTGCTGAGACTCCGAGCGTGACTGTCACTCTGGATGGAAAGCAACATGTAGTAAAGCCCACCAAGGCGACCCTGAAAGAAGTAGATGCATCGCATGTGGAAGTTGTTGTCTATGCCGGTAAGAACAATGCTAAAGTGACACTCCCAATTGCTTACAATACCATCCTGGAAATTGGTTTACATGCAGCAGAGTGGGCACGAGGACTGAACGTGATAACAGAAGATCAATGGGAGCAAGTGTACCATGAATACCGTAAGCAGGTAGGTTCCGGTTCCCGAAAAGAATAGATATGACAGACCAAGAAATCATACAAGCATTTTTATCGAATAATCAAGCGGCTCTTCGCGAAGCGTACTACGCATGGAAGAAGCCGTTTGAGGATTCGGTGAAGCATCGTACCAATATCGATGCGGACTATATGCCGGATGCCTATCAAGAGGCATTCATCCGTTTGCAGCAGCATATCCTGACAGGGCGTTTAACTTCAGAAAACCTTACTTGCTCCGTACTGGCGTACCTCAAGGAGATTGGCTACTATGCAGCCCTGGAGATTATTCGTGGTCGGCGTGAATTGCCGATTACGTTGTTGCAACCTGCTAAGTCGGATGACGAAGAGGATGCTCCGGAGCCGAGTGATGAGGCTGATGAAGAGACGGCCGAAGCACTTCGTGAAGGTTCATACGATCCGATGGCTCACTACTATGATGAGGAGCGCGAGCGCATCATTCGTGAGCAGGTCATGCTGATTGGCAAACCTTGTGCACCATTGTTGCAAGGCTTCTATTGGGACGATAAATCCATGGAGACATTGGCGCAGGAACTCGGATATAGTAATGCAGATAGCGCCAAGGCTCAGAAGGCTAAGTGTATGAAGAAGGTTATGACATTTGTTAAACAGAAATTGATTGCATACGGATATGGCTACTAAGATTAACGAAGAAATGCTGGAGCAGGATATTATCCGTGCTATCCGTGCTCGCGGTCTGCGTGAGCAAATGCAGGAGTGGGAAAGTGAGGCAAAACCCAAACAGACCATCCGTCCGTTGTGGCCTCGTGTGATGAAGGTGCTGACGCCTATCGCTGTGGCCGCCATGCTGATAGGTGTGGTTGTGACGGTTGTGCCGGCCTCTACCTGGCGCTATGGCTATCGCCAAGTACAGCGAGAGTATGCTCGCTTGTTCCACAAGCAGCCGGCATACCAGAATTCGTCCGAGGTACTGATGGCCTTGGCCGAACAAAGTATCAATGAAGTGGGCGAACGCAGCAATAGCAGCTATGCATTGGGACACGATGATCTGGTATATGAGGCCGTCATGGAGATGAACTCCGGACATTATCGTGCGGCGCAATCCATCTTGGATGATGTGCAATCTACTACGAGTGAGTCCAATCCTCGTTATGCTGAAATAATGGACGATGTGGATTATCTCAATGCTCTCTGTGAACTCGGTCGCGGTCATCGTGCCAAGGCATATCGCCAACTCACGGCAATCTCCACCTCCAATAGCCGCCACGCCCACCAGGCTGCAGAATTGGTGAAACATTTTAAGTGATTTTCGGTTACCTTTTCCGGCTGAATTGCCACATATCGGTATGTTCAACCAAATAAATGAAAGGAGTAAAGTATATGACGATTACTGCTATTTTGTTTTCAACGGTAAATGGGAAGAAAGTGGGAAAAGCTTTTTCGTTCCCTATGGATCCCAAGAAGATGGCCAAAGTGAAGACGGAAGCATCTGTGAAAAAACAGATAGAGACATACATCTTGAAGAATAGCGATTTCCGAGACGCTGATATCAAGGAGTTGAAATATAATGGGCTTAAAGAATTCTTGGCAGAGTGGCGTGCACAGATGAAAGCAACATCTGCGGCAGAAGAAGAGCAACAATTGCGTCGACTTCGTGGTGAGGAGCCTCGTGTCACCCCTGATCATATCACCTCCCTTAAGCACGATCAGATTTTCGTATTTGGCTCCAATGCGATGGGGCAACATGCCGGTGGAGCTGCGCGTCAGGCAGTGGAAAGTTTTGGCGCCGTATGGGGACAAGGGCATGGACTGCAAGGGCAGAGTTATGCCATCGACTCCATGAGTGGTTTGTCGGCGTTGAAAGCAGAAGTCTCTCTGTTCGCAGCGTATGCAGCCGAACATACCAATCATCGTTTCTTGGTAACCTTGATAGGTTGTGGTATTGCCGGCTATACTCCGGAGCAGATTGCTCCTTTGTTCACAGAGTGCCGACTGCTGGGCAATGTCAGCTTGCCTCAGGCATTCTGGGATGTGATTGGCAAACCGGCTTATAACGAGGTTGAATACCACCTGGAGCGATTCCTTTTGGCTCAGTCCGGTGAGAGTCCGTTCGAACCATCCTATGAAGTTGCTCTGAACGAATTGAAGACTGGTGAGAAACATAATCATTGGATTTGGTATATTTTCCCGCAGGTGAAGGGATTAGGACATTCTTCACGCTCATTCCTCTATGGCCTTTGCGATACGGACGAAGCACGTGCCTATTTGGAGCATCCCATCTTAGGCACTCGGCTCAGAGAATGTTGTGAGGCCTTGCTGTTACATCAGGGGAAACCGATAGAGCAAATTATGGGTTCACAGATTGATGTTATGAAACTGACTACCTCAATGAATCTGTTTAATCGTATTGCACCTGATGATGTGTTTGCGCAGGTCCTTCAAACTTATTTTGCGTAGTTTGGGTTACCTTTTCCCGTTGAACTGCCACATATCGGTATGTTCAACCATATAAATGAAAGGAAAAAGATTATGATTATTGTAGAAAATCATCGTAAGAAAATGGAGACGTTGCGCAAGGCTTATCCCGATGCGCTGATATTGGATGTGACTTCGCATGCTATGGGTGCGTTGCGCAAACTCAGTCCGTTCTATCCACACATGGGTATACCTGTGCCATTTACACCCAGCATGACGGCTGCATCGGTAGAAGGTATCTGGCAAGGACTGAAGACCTTCGAGAAGGCGGATATCGACCTGGATGTGATGCGCAATACCACGATGAAAGATCTGAAGCGTACCGTTCGCCGTTTCGGCGCGCCTAAGGGACATCGCAAGGGTGTGCATGGCACGGAGTTGTTGGGGTATCTGGCCGCCCGTTGGGAGATTTATCTGCCTACCTATAAGTGGGTGCTGGAGAATAAATGTCTTGATCTGGTGGAACTTCTGCGTCGCGAGAGCGAGAAGCGCACAGTCGTCATGCTCGACTACGAAACCAATGGCGATGTCAACGACCCGCGCAAGCCCCTCTCGCACGCGCAATTGGTAAAGATGTATTGCGAAGGCAATTACCCCATTTGATTTTTCTGTTTGTTTGACTTCAATAACTGCATTTTCTTCGGAATTTGCAGTTTTTTTATGCCCCAGTGGTTACCTTTTCATGTTTCGTTATCACGTAGTATCGAAGTCAAACGTTAAAAGAAAGGAAAAAAGTTATGAAAAATGTAAATGTTAAGTTGGAGAAAGTAAGTTATGAAAAGGTAATGGGAATGAAAGAGCAGATGATGATTAAGAAGAATGGAATGGTGGTTTTGATATTGGGATGGGATAAGATGAGGGAGAAAAAGTATGAAGGAGATTGGAGAGAGGTGGAGAGAAAAGATGGGGTGATAAAGTATGAGAGAGAGAATAGAAGTTGGAGTGAAGGAAAGGTGATATATTGTGTGGTGAATGAGAATGAAAAGGAGTATGGAATGAAGTGGTTGAAGATTGTGGTGGAGGATAAGTTTGGAGAGAAAGTAGAGAGGGAAGAAGGTGAGGAATCTATTGAGAATGATGAGAACTTGAAACGATTGAATGAGTTGGCTGATGAAGGAAATGTGGAGGCAATGTTCTATTTGGCTAATTTTTATTTTGTTCCGGATGGCCCTTTGAAACAGGATTATACTCGGGCAAGAGAGTTGTATGAAGGAATCTGTAGGTTGTTTGTTGAAAGAAAGTTGGAGGAGTCGGAGCGGTATTATGTGGATATGAGTAGGACGCAGTTGGGATTTATGTATATGAGAGGATTGGGAGTGGAGCCGGATTATAAACGGGCTTTTAAACATTTTCATTGGGCAGCTCGCAAAGGTATTGCACAGGCGATGTTTAATCTGGGATTGATGTATCTTACTTCGGATGTGGTAGAATGTGATTTTGCTAAGGCAGAGCAGTGGTTGAAGTTGGCGGCAGAGAATGGAATTGCGCAGGCTGATGTGTATTTGAAACGAATGAATTCTGGAGAGAGTAAACTGGAAAATCCTCAGCAAGACCCTACGCTGCTGGATGCAAAGATTGAAAATGATATATTTATTTGGCAAGTGGTAAGTGTTTCCAGTAGTGACGAGGGAACAAAAGTGGTGAAATGTGTGATTCCGAAAGTAAGTGGAACGATTATTTGGTCCGATTGGAATGAGAGTTTGATTGATCCCGTAATTGGAATGAAATATTGTATTGCAGATTCGGAACTCCCGATGTCAAGTAAGGATGGTATTTTGCTTACCAATACTGAACCATTTTATTTCACGGAAATCTATCCTCCTTTGCAGTTCGCTACCGACTATTTGGACATCGACAATGGTGGTGGGGAGTATTATATTCGAAATTGGAAAGTGAAAAAATAAGTGTTATGAAAAAATATTTTATTTGCCTTTTATCAAGTCTGGTATTGTTTCTTTGTGTGTCTTATTTCGTTGGGCAATATCCATCACAATCTACACAAGAGCGTTTGCGTAAGCATGCCGCAGAAGCCAAGGAATATTGCTTGCGTAACCATTTGTCAATGGACTACTGTTTCCTGGTAGATTTTGATGTTCACTCCGGTCGTAATCGGTTCTTCGTATGGGACTTCCATCGCAATAAGGTAGTTTATTCTACCATCTGTGCCCATGGAAGAGGAGGTAACAGCTCACTCTTGTCTGCCGACTTCTCCAACGCACATGGCAGCCACTGTTCATCTGTTGGCCGATACAAGGTTGGGGTATCGCGAACAATGTTCAATCATACGCAGATTCCTTGTCTCGAACTTTGGGGTATGGATCCGACATGCAGCAACGCACATGCTCGCGGAATCCTGATTCACCCATCGGTGGCGCAAATTCCTACCTGGCCATTACCTATGCTACACCGCACATTAGGGTGTTTTGGTGTCTCGCTGCGTGGATTTAATAAGTTGAAGCAGTTTAAGGAACAGACTAATCAACCTGTCTTGTTGTGGGCATATAACTAATTCTTATTTATATAATGCATTTTTCATGCTATTCTTTATGAAATCATTTAAGTATCTTTCCATTGCCTTATTGGCTATTGTTTTGGTCGGTCAACTTTGGTGGCCAACTCCGGAAAATCATCTTCGTGAGGGTGACATCGTTTTTCGTGGTACCGGTATAGGAGTTGCGTCCCTTACTCTTTCGAAATGGACGCATTGCGGAATCTTGGTAAAGGAAAATGACATATGGATGGTGTACGAAGCTATCGGCCCGGTGAAAAAGACTACTCTTAGTGAATGGAAACGGCATGATGTTCCTTATATATTTTGCGTAATGCGTCCAAAGAAAGAACTATCTGTGCATCAACTTAAACAGATTCGTCAGCGCTTGAATAGTCTTTCCGGCAGAAGATATGACAACTCTTATCGTTGGTCAGACGATCGGCAGTATTGCTCGGAATTGGTTTGGAAAGCTTATCATGCTGCAGGTATTGATCTTTCTACGCCCCGTAAGGCTGACACTTTCCTAACATTCAAAATCTTGCCCGAAGACGTTGTAGATAAGGTTCTGCGCAAAAAAAATATAAATCCGGATGATCCCATGGTTCCTCCTTGTGATTTAGTTCATAGTAAATTTTTGAAACGAGTTTGGTAATATGGAAGATATTTTCTGGGGTGGCATTATGTTCATGCGCCCATTATGTGGTAAAGAAGGTCTGGGGTGGGACTATAAAGTATTGGATTTCTGGCTGTGGGAGGTACTCCCATTTGTGACGCTATTCGCAGCGATCCTCGGGGCGGTTTATACTATTTGCCATTTTTATTTTAACGGTAAAAATAATGATGGTCTTCGTGCTATGACAGCACTTAATTGCTCAATGCTACTCCTGTGCATTGTGTGTGTCTTATCAATTGTTTGTTTATTTATCTGGTTATGAAATCGTTCATATATGCTGCATGGCAGTGGGGGGAAGACCTCTTGCGTGCTCTTGGTGCAAGTGTGGCCAATCCTTATAATTACGAGGAGTGGAATATCATTGTGTATGGCTTGATATTCCCTTTGTTGATAGCCACCTTCGTCGTGTTAATGAGCGCCTATCAGATTCGCATATATCGTCGTGACCATAATGTTGTGGCACGTCAGTGTGCGATATGGAATCTTAGTATGCTTGTTTGCTGTGGATTGTCCGCTCTTTTGCTTGTATTTGTATGTTTTTAGAAATATCATCTACACCAACCTTGGCAGACCGCAGTATCCACTTGTTCCCATCGCCGCCACGGCGTGCGCCATTTGGACATCGGTGGAATCCATTGCCTCCGTCCATTTCATACCCGGAGCGTTCTCCCGACGGAACGGGAGAAGCGTCCTCCGCCTAAGAGGGCTCACAAACTTTCCTCTGGTGACTCGTGCCCGCAGAGCGTCCTCCCGACGGAACGGGAGGAGCGGCGTTCATCCCTCGACCATCACGCGTGAGGTAAGACGCAACGCCAACCGCGATAATCAGTATGTTTTTTGTGTTGCCCAAGAGAAATGCCAAAAGCGCAAGCATAGTACCTTACCTAATCACCGCAAGGATGACCTTTTGTGGTGGCGTATTGAACAGATGATTATAGAGGAGAACTGGTCTCCCCGTCAGATTAGTGGTGTCCTTGCCAAGGAGGGCATCCACATCTGCCACCAGACCATCTATAATTATGTACACAAAAACAAAGAACGGCTAAGCCAATATATGCCGCATAAACTGTGTTATCGGAGAAGAGAAAAGAAACAACACCGTCTTACCAAAGCGACCAATATCCCGAATAGAACAAGCATTCATGAGCGTCCTGCGGAAGCCAATGGCAAACGCTTTGGAGACTGGGAGATGGATTTGATAGTGGATAGTTGTCAGCGGGTGATACTGACATTGGTGGAACGAAGTACCAACTTCCTGATGATGGAGAAGATAAAGACAGGCAAGAAATCGGAGCCTATCGCCAAGACGGTTGTGAGGTTGCTCATGCCATATCGGAAGACTGTGAAAACCATCACCACGGATAACGGAAGCGAGTTCGCTTCACATCAACTGATTACCAAAGGATTACATATAAAAGGCAAAGACGATGTGATTGTCTATTTTGCGGATGCGTATTCCTCATGGCAGAAAGGATGTGTAGAAAACACCAATAAACTCATACGACGATACATACCAAAACATACCAACTTTAACCTTGTCTCACCACAGAAAATAATGAACATCCAGAAGAAGTTAAACAACAAAACCAGAGAAAAATTGAACTTTGACACACCTAAATTTTGCTTCTTCGAACATTTTTACTAACTTTGCACCAGAAATTGCATTTGCTAATAGACAGTACATAGAAAGGGCAAATAGACATTTTTTTCAAAAAAACGATACAAAAGTTTGCGTATCTCAAAAAAAAGCAGTACCTTTGCACCCGATTTGCGCCGAGTCTCTGGCGATTTAGGTAGGAAACGGCATGGACCGATGTCCGAATAGTAGTGAATACTCTGCGCGTAACTGTTAAAAAACACCATTACAACAATGGATTTGATTAAGATTGCCGAACAGGCATTCGCCGGCGAGAAGAAAGAGTTCCCGGCATTTAAGGCTGGTGACCAAATCACCGTGGCTTATCGTATTAAAGAGGGTAACAAAGAGCGTGTACAGGAGTTCCGCGGGGATGTCATCTGCATCCACGGTAGCGAGGACAAGAAGCGCTTCACCGTTCGCAAGATGTCAGGCAATGTAGGCGTAGAGCGTATCTTCCCTATGGACAGCCCCTTCATTGAGAACATTACGGTGAACAAGTACGGTAAGGTACGCCGCTCCAAAATCTACTATCTGCGTAAACTCACAGGTAAGAAAGCCCGTATCCAAGAGCGCCGCGTGAAGTAATACACCGCCGTTTTGAGAGAAAGAGACTGTCTAACTGCGCGTTAGATAGTCTCTTTTTTAATTAAAAATTAGAAATTATGGACATCACTCCATTTCGTTGGACACGCCATCCAAAAGCCTACATCGTACAAGATGGGCGCATAGAGGTTACCACTCGCCCCCACACCGACCTATGGCAACGCACTTACTACCATTTCCGCAACGATAATGCACCTGTTTTTCAGATGGAGACAGAAGAGAAGTTTTTTTCCTTCGTGGTGCGAACCGACTTTCATGGTAGCCATACACGCTTTGACCAATGCGGTGTGGTGATGTATTTAGACAGCGAAAATTGGCTGAAAGCATCCGTAGAGTATGAGAACGATGAGTTTCAGAACTTAGGGAGTGTGGTTACCAATCATGGTTATAGCGATTGGGCAACAACCGCCATCCCTGCCCATCAGAAAGTAATGTGGTATCGTCTTTCGCGCCGAGAGGACGACTATTGTGTGGAATGCTCCGAGGACGGGCAGCAGTGGCGTCAAATGCGCATCTGCCATATCCACAAAGGGGCCGGCAGAGTGCGGTTTGGCATCTATGCTTGTTCACCGGAAGACTCTTCCTTTACGGCAATCTTCACGAATATGCAATTCGGGGAATGTGCGTGGAAAGCACACGAGGGACAACCGGCGGACTATTAATCCATGTGGTCGGTAAGCAGACTTATTATCATCAAGAGTACACGGAGCGAAGCGGAGTTCTTTACACAAAGTTCCCAACACGGAGCGAAGCGCAGTTCTTTACACAAAGTACCCAACACGGAGCGAAGCGAAGATAAAGATCCCTACACGAAGCGAAGCGAAGTTCTTAACACAAAGTTCCCAACACGGAGCGAAGCGAAGATAAAGATCCCAACACGAAGCGAAGCGGAGTTCTTTACACGAAGTTCCCAACACGGAGCGAAGCGCAGTTCTTTTGATCATATGGCAGCACAAAACAAACTCTTCCAACGGCTTATTTGGCTCGTTGATACCATCTACTCCGCGGGGCATATCACCCGCGAGGAAATAGACCGTCGGTGGGCAAACTCCGTGTACAACGATGAACATGCCTCCCGATATGGCGAACGCAACTTCCACCGACACAAAGATACCATCTACGAGATGTTCGGCATAGAGATAGTCTGCAATCGCTCTACCAAAGAGTACTCCTTGGCTTCCTTGGGCGACATGGAGAACGGCGGCATACGCTCTTGGTTAATAGACACCTTCGCCATCAACAACATGGTGAATCTGGCAGGCGATATGAAGAAGCGCATACTCTTCGAGCCAATACCGGAAGGTACACGCTTCTTGTCCCCTATCGTTTCGGCGATGAGAGAAGGAAGGCAACTGTTCGTTACCTACCAACGATTTGAAAAACCGCTACCCCACTCTTTCCTTTTGGCGCCCTATTGCTTAAAAGTCTTTAAGCAACGCTGGTACTTGGTCGGCAAACCGGAAGACCATCCGGAAGAGGACAGTCCGCGCATTTATGCACTTGACCGCATGAAAGATATTTGCGCTACGGACAAACCGTTTCATATGCCCAAAGATTTCAACCCATCGCGGTTTTTTGCGGCGCAGTTTGGAGTGGACCGTAGCGTTACACATGCCGAACGCGTACTAATAAAAGTAACCGCCGCAACCTCCAACTACATCCGCACACTGCCTATCCATGGCAGCCAAGTGGAGTTGGAAAGAAACGAGCAATACAGTATCTTCTGTTTTCGTATCGCTCCCACCTACGACTTTATCCAAGAACTTCGCAAACACGGTGCCACCCTCGAAGTGCTTGAACCCGAATACCTGCGCGAGGAGTTCCGTCAAGAGAGCACTCGCCTCGGACTACTCTACAGTACCGAGAAAAAACACCAATAGTGCTTGCCTTAGGGATAGTTTGTAAAAAAAACATGCCATTTCATCAAAAAATGCTTTTTTTTCAGCACACTGACTTGTAGTGTCAGTTTTCAGTAGTAACTTTGCACTCGAAATCAAAGAACAAAGGTATAACTACTAAAAAGTTACTACTATGCTGATTAAGAAAAACAAAGCAACATTCCTAAACTGCCATCTGGCAGGTTTCGGCCACACAGAAGGCTATTTGGTACTGGACCAAATGAAACCAGGCGACAAACTGATGATGGTGCGGGAGGATGAAAACAAGTATGACCACAATGCGATAGCACTCTTCTACGGAGATTTACATGTCGGATATATTCCCCACCTACTGAACGAGCAACTGGCTATGTTCTTAGACTACGGCTACGGAGACATCTTCGAATGCGTTATCACATCGGTGGACAAGGACGAACACCCCAACCACCAAGTGCAGATAAGAATCAACCTCTTGAGACGATAGCGTTGCAAACATATACAATGCGTCTGAATTATACAAACACAAATGATATCTGTTTTTATGAAGAAACTTCCTTTTATCCTTCTTTGCGGCATTGCCCTGCTGACAACAGCATGCGTTGTATCTCCTTCTACCACGGAGAATGCTCCGGAGCATATTATCGGCAGTTGGACGGTGCGAGCAATTGACAGCATTATGCTCTCGGACGAGAATGTGTCCTATCCCGTGATAACCTTCCGCGAAGAGGGACGCGTGGACGCCACAGCCGGCTGCAACACCATCAGCGGGGAATACACCTACGCGGCAGCAACACTCACTTTCTCCGACAATCTCTGCCAGACACTGATGTTCTGCCCCGACGAAGAGATAAGTCGCAACGAACAAATGCTCACACAAGCGATGGACAGCGTCCTCAGCGTGGCAACATGCGGCAAAGACTCACTTCGATTAGAAGGAAAACATAGCATGCTGCTGGTAAAAAATCCATAAGCAATAGCACTATGCCGAAAGGCAACACCTCCATGCCACCCAACAAAAGCCTTTATCCAATTGTTTTTTATGGCTTTCGTAGCATGGGTAATGCGCACAATGCTTTCTTTGTATTGTGCACATTATTTGTCAGTTAATACACAAAAGATACACAAAGAAACTATATCTTTGCAAACCACTTTTTCAATACATCTAATCACCATGCGAAAGACTTTTCTCTCTCTATTAATCCTCATGGCAAGCGTATGCGTACAAGCCGATTTGTATGAGGATTTCAACACCCTTACTACCGGTTCTTGGTCTGCTGCCACGGAGGTGTCGCTACCTTCGGGGACATGGACCTTCGGAAACGGTGCGCAGTACAACAAATCCAACAGTGTCATCAGTATCAAACTCAATGCCAACGAGGCATATATGATTGCCCCGCCGACGGATAGTATCCAAACGCTATCTTTCGCCTATCGTTCGGGCGGAAGCAATAAGAAAGTGGTTATCAGTTATGCCACTTCTGCGGACCATTGGGAGGTGCTCGACACATTGAAGATAGCCTCCTCGTCGTCGAGTTTCTCTACTTATTCCAAGCGCGTGCCTTGCGATACGCTCTCGGGTGTTCGCATTCGTCTGATGGGGCTTACGAGCAATGTCTATATCGATGATGTGCGTCTAACGCAGTCCAAAGCCGACCAAGGTGGCGGCGGTGGAGGTGGAGGCGGCGGTGTGGTTATCCCGGGCGAGCCTGACCCTGACTTCACCCGCCCGATATTTACCGCCACCCGCAACACATACTTCATCTCCCCCGAAGGAAACGACCTCACGGGAGACGGGTCGTTTGAGAAGCCGTGGTTTAACCCTGCGAAAGCAGTGGCGGTGGCGCAAGCGGGCGATGTCATCTTCGCGCGCGGCGGGCGATACCTTATCTCTATGCGCGGCACGGATAACAAACTGACCATCCGTCTCACCCAATCGGGTACGGCGGAAGAGCCTATCGTTATCTCGGCATACGAAAACGAAGTGCCCGTGTTCGATTTTGAGCAGCAACTGCTGGACTGCAACCGCAACAAAGCCAATGTGGGCGACCGAGGCATGCTCATCACAGGTAACTACTGGATTCTCTTCGGACTCCACCTCATGCACGCAGCGGACAATGCCATCAAACTGGAAGGCTCGCACAACCGCATAGAGCGCTGCGAGTTCTCCTATAATCTGGACACGGGTATCCAACTCGGCTTCGGACACGATTTCTCCGCCTCGGGACTCGGCAGTAAGAACGATGGCAGTTTCTGCGCCTACAACGACATTATCGACTGTGACTCCCACCACAACTGCGACTTCGATATGAACTACGGCTCTGACGCCGACGGCTTCGCCTGCAAGATGCACAACGGCAAAGGCAATCGCTTCATCCGCTGCCGCGCTTGGCGCAACTCCGACGACGCATGGGACTTATACGAGACCGACTTCGCCGTGCTGCTCTACGAATGCTGGGCTTGGGAATCGGGCAACGCGGAAGACCACCAATGGCCCAAACAGTATCTTGACGGCTCGGCTTCCTTCTCTGGCAACGGCAATGGTATCAAGTTAGGTGGCAACGGCACAGGCGGCTCCTCCAAAGGCATTCACTATGCCGTGCGCTGCGTAGCCTTTGGCTGCGACAAGACCTCATCGGTGAAGGGTTTCGACTGCAACAGCCACAAAGACGGGCATGTCCTTATCAACTGCTTGGCATTCGATAACGCCTACGACTATATGTTCGAGTCCGGCGGCTCGGATGCGAACACCTATTTCTACAACAACATCTGCCTCGGCAAACAAGAGATATCTGTCGGCAGCGACGATTACAACGCGATAACAAGCCCCATGAGCAAACTCGGTTGGAGCAACCACCTGCTTACAGGGATTAGCAAAGACGATTTCCAATCGCTGTCGGAAGAGGATGCGTTAGCCCCTCGCCGTGGCGATGGCTCTATGCCTGCGCGCTTTGCCCGTCTGATGCCCAATAGCCCGATGATAGACGCCGGCTGCACACCGCCGTCCAACCTCCTTGAGCCTATTGAACAACTGCTTCAAGACTATCCGAATCTACAGCCCAAGCAATATGGAAACCACTGGGATATGGGACCATACGAGTTGCCACAGAATGATAGTACTACGCATATCCAACAGATTACCACCCCCGATGCAGGGGCTGTGCTCCATGTGCGCAACGGTGGAGAAGGAGAGGCTATCGTGGTATTTTCGGCAACAAACGATTGCAAAGGACAACTCACGGTAATGGATATTAGCGGGAAAACAGTTCAGCGAATGAAACTTGGACTTATCATTGCCGGCATGACCTATTATCAACCTCTCAAAGTGGCGAAGGGCATGCATATCGTGATGCTTCAAGCAGGGGAAACCTGCCTGCAAACCAAGTTTGTCATGCCCTGACAGAGGAGAAAGAGCAGTCCCCCAACACACGACTTCTCTGTTTTTTTCCTAAAAAAGCACCATGATTCTTGCATATGTTAAGAATTATGGTTACCTTTGCGGACGATTTCTAACTTTTTATGCTATGAATAAGAAATTATTACGAACCATTCTAACTACGGTAGTAGTATGCCTTGCCGCAGTAGCCATCTTCTTTGTGGTCAGAGCCGCCTATAACCAAGGAAAAGAAAAGGCAAGAACTATGTTACAGGTTGAAAAAGCGCTATTAAAAGAGCCGGATACTACCGTGGTAGTGCCCCCTGACGCTATTCCTCCCGTAGATATGCAAGCAAGATAAACCTGCATGTTGCTTTCCATACTCTCACACGATGAATAAGGTACAAAAAGGCACATGGTTGCGGGATGTGGCGATGGGAAGCGCATGCCTGATTTGGGGGCTGATGGCACCTTTGGCGAAGGATGCCATGCTTGTGGATTTCAGCGGCTTGGATATGGTTACTTTCCGCGTGGCTGGAGGAGCCTTGTGCTTCTGGCTCACTTCGCTCGTGCTGACGCTCTGCGGACACAAGCAGGAGGAAGTACCGCGCCGAGACATCGGATGGTTCTTTGTGGCTTCGCTATGTAGCATTACTTGCAATCAGTGTCTCTACACGGTGGGAATCAGTTACACCTCACCCGTCAATGCCAGCCTCATGACCACCATACTGCCTGTTATCTCGCTGCTACTGTCGGCAATCCTGCTCAAAGAGAAAGTGCGGTGGTACAAAGTGCTGGGGATAGTGCTCGCACTGACGGGGGCACTGACGATTATCCTCTCGGGCGCACAAGGGGCAAACAGCGTGTTGGATTGGTCGGGTGACGGCGGTCGCTCCGCATTAGGAGCAGGGATGTGCGTACTGGCACAGTGTTCGTTTGCACTCTATTTAGTGCTGTTTGGGAAGTTGATAAAGCGCTATAACATAGTAACTTGCATGAAGTGGATGATGTCTTTTGCCACGCTCTGTATTGCCCCATTCACCCTATCGCATATAGCGTCACTGCCGTGGGCAGGTATTCCCGCACGATCATTTCTGGAAGCAGGATTCGTGGTGGTGTTCGGCACTTACTTTGCTTATCTCCTGATGACATGGGCGCAGAAAGTACTGCGCCCGACGCAGGTAGCGATATACAACTATTTCCAACCCATCGTAGCAGCATTGGTATCCGTGGCGATGGGGCTTTCTACCTTCGGATGGCTACAAGCCGTCGCCGTGTTACTCGTCTTTGCAGGGGTCTATTTCGTTACCTTCTATCAGCAACATGCTGCTCCTACCGTGGCGGGTATGAAGAATGGATAACTTTTTCCGAAATACGGATATTGTTTATGTTCTAAAAAGGCAGTACTTTTGCACAGAATTTGCAACGCTTCGCGTAGAAGTAGATTTATTAACAAAGAAGCATTTACCTAAACATTTGTTGGTATTTGCGCCTTACGAATGTAAACATTATGAAAATTTTATTAGTGATTGACGATTATATATCGTCCAACAACGGCACGACCATCAGTTGCCGCCGTTTTGCAGGCGAACTGCGCCGACAGGGGCATGAAGTGAAGGTCTTGGGTACGAGTCTGCCCGATGAGCCGAATATGTTCCGACTGGAGGAGTACCACCTGCCTATCGTGGACGGCTTGGTGCGAGCAAACGATTTCCATTTCTCGAAGGTTGATTTGGCTGTTATCCGTCAAGCAGTGGCTTGGGCGGATGTGGTGCATTGTATGATGCCTTTCATGCTGACATATCGCACGAAGCAGGTGTGCGACGAGTTGCACAAACCGGCTACGGCGGCGTTTCATATCCAGCCTGAGAACCTGCTGAGCGCCGTACGGTTGGGGAAGTTCAAGCCGCTCGTGGATAGTGTGTATTGGGCTTGGCGCAAGGGTATATACTGCAAATTTCAGTATATCCATTGCCCCAGTTCCTTCATGCGACAAGAGATGATTGACCACGGCTACGAGGGCGACATACGCCCTATCTCCAACGGCATCAGCAGCGCCTTCTGCCAGCAGGAACGAACATCCGCCTGCTCCCCCTACAAAGGGAAAGATAGGAAAATCGTCATCACCATGGTCGGGCGCTTAGCGCGCGAGAAGCGGCAGGATGTGATTTTGCGCGCAGTAAGAAAGTCGAAGTACGCCGACCGCATTCAAGTCGTGTTCGCCGGGAAAGGACCGTTGGAGCGGTGGTACAAGCGATTAGGCAAACGGCTGAAGAATCCGCCGATGTTCGTCTATCTGAATCAACAGGACTTACTTACTTTGCTCAGGCAGACGGATTTGTATGTACATTCCAGCGACATGGAGAGCGAAGCCATCTCGTGTATCGAGGCGTTTGCAACGGGATTAGTGCCCGTGATTTCCGACAGCCGAAAGTCCGCTACACGGCAATTTGCATTGGACGAGCGCAGCCTGTTCAAAGCAGGCAGTTCTGCCGATTTGGCGAAGAAAATCGACTACTGGCTCGACCACCCCGAGGAGAAACGGCGCATGGAGCAAGCCTACGCCCGGCAAGGACTGGACTACACGCTCGAAGCCTCCGTGCGCAAGTGCGTGGAGATGTTTACGGACGCAATGGCAAACGCTTAACATATAATTATCATTATAATGACATTTAAGGTATAATTTTCTTATAATCATTCGCATAATTTCGTAGCAAGGTAAATCTAAATGAATAATTAATGGTTAATTATACGGCAATTACACGTTAAAAAGTATTCACGGCAATTAAATGTTTATATGCGAAAACAGAGAGTATTGGTGTTGTTTTTAGGACTCCTAATGGGCTGCGCAGGAGTTTGGGCGAAGGGAAACATCATTGAGATAGCGGCAGAGGACGGGCTGCCTTCGATGAGCGTGTACTACCCCACAGAGCATTGTCCGGACGAGGGTTTCCCCATCCTGTATCTGTTCCACGGCATTCGCGGCAACCATATGGCATGGGTGCGCAACGGCAGGGTACGCGAGGTGGTGGACAGCCTGATAGACGCCGACGCCATAGAACCTATCATCATAGTAATGCCCTATTGCTTCACGCGCACACGAGAAGACCAAACCAACCATATCTTCACACGGTATGACGACTTAGTAAAAAGGCGTTTTGAACAGAAGTTCCCTGCACTAATGGCGCGCGTGGAGGCGACTTTCCCTATCGCGCAAGATTATTCCAAACGATTTATTGCTGGCTTGTCCTCAGGGGCACGGCAGGCGTTGAACTTAGCAGACACAGCGCGTTGCAGCGTGGTGGGGTTGCTGTCGCCGGTACTGGCGCGGCGCGAGTACCCCACACCAAAGCCCCAAATACCCATTTACTGGATAGCCACGGGCAACGGAGATGCCTTTCGCGCAGAGACAAAACATTTCGCACGCTACTTGAACGAACAGGGAATGCCTTATCAACTGGAATATGTAGAAGGAAAACACAACTGGCAAGTGTGGGCACCGGTGCTGCCGGTGTTTCTAAAAGATTTAGTCGGGAAAGCGCAATAATGAAATCTTTACCTCCTGCTCCCTCGCTACTTTTTCTCATGTGTTATTTTCGGAGGCGTATCACTTTTGCCGGATTACCACCCACGATGGCATAGTCGGGGACATCGTGCGTTACAACGGAGCCTGCACCGATAATGCTATGCGCCCCTATGCGTTTACAGCCGGGGAGGATAATTGCCCTCGCGCCAATCCACACATCACCGGCTATCACCAAAGGCTCGGAAGGGATATCCTTTCCTTCTCCGATGAACTTGTCAGGGTCAGCGAAGGAGTGCGCCCCCCCCCTGAATGAGCACATTCTCACCCATCAGTAGACGGTCATACACAATCAATTCGCGGCTATGCAGGCAGAAATCCTTACCAATACCCACATTATTACCTACACGGATGGAGTTTCCATTGCCGATATAGGCTCCTTGCTCTACATTGACCGACTCGCCACATTCAACGAAAAGATGTTTCGCACAACGATAACGCAAGCGGTAGGCAATCTTTCCGATGACGGGAAATGTTGATTTAGGCAGGTGTCGAGCCACCCCATAGTAAAGAAGAAGATAAAAAGTACGCATAGTTTCTATGCTTTTCTGCACAAAAGTACTGCTTTTTCTGATATGCACAAGTTTTTAAGGGAAAAAGCGGGAAAATTGGGGGAAATGTTGTATATGTCGATTTTTTTGCGTACCTTTGCACCGAATTTCGTAGAAAAGGCACATGATAAATCGTACTATGGTGCGGACAAAGGTGTTGCAGACTTTGTTTGCCTACTATAAAGATGGAGATAAGACTCCGTTGACTGCAAGAAAAGAGTTGCTGAAGAGTTATGCGGACACATACGATTTGTATGTGATTTTGTTGGACTTCGTGAACGCGTTGACCGATTACGCGGAGCAGCAGATAGAGCAGGCGGAGCAGCGCGCGAAGATTACCCATACCCTATATGTTCCTAACCGCCGCTTCGTGAAGAATAAGTTCGCGAAGCAGATTTTCGAGAACCGCAACATCCGAAAGCGTGTGGACGAGGAGCACCTGAGTTGGGACGCGGGTATGAGTGCCGTGGCGGCGGTGTACAAGCAGTTGCAGGAGCAGGACTTCTATAAGGAATATATGGCAATGCGCGAGTGGGACTACGAGCAAGACAAAGCGGTATGGCGCGATATATACATGAAACTGCTCTTTGAAAATCAAGCACTTACGGACGCGCTGGAGGAAATGGAGATTGCGCTGGACAAAACCGATTGGGCAGACAACCAAAACCCTATGTTGCTGGCTGCGCTGAACACCGTTCGGTCCTTCCGCTCGGTAACAGCCTACACAAAAGACCTCTCTCCGATGTTCGACGACGAGGAGGAGGCTGCGTTCGGTGAGCAGTTGCTGCAGTATGCGCTGGACGGGCATGAGCAGTTTGAGCAACTTATCAACAAGAACCTTATCAACTGGGAGGCCGACCGTATTGCGTATATGGACCGTATCATCTTGGAGCAGGCGCTAGCGGAAATCACGCACTTTGAGGATATACCATTGCAAGTGTCGCTCAACGAGTACATCGAGTTGGCAAAGGAGTATTCCGGCGAGAAGAGTTACCTGTTCGTGAACGGTATCTTGAACGAAATACTACGGAAGATGAAGCGCGACGGGACGCTGCTAAAAGCGACCACGCTGGTTGAAAAATAGGAATTTATTTCATTAGAAATTAGAGTTAGGAATTAAAAAATTAAACATTAACAGAATATGCTAAATCTTATTTTATTGCAAGCAGAGGCTGGTGTACAGCAAGGTAATCAGTGGACATTCTGGGTGATGATGGCACTCATCTTCGTGGTGTTCTATTTCTTTATGATTCGCCCTCAGACGAAGAAGCAGAAGGAACTGCAGAAACAACGCGACAACATGAAGAAAGGCGATAAGGTGGTAACCGCAGGCGGTCTGTACGGTGAGATCAAGGAAGTGCAAGAGAACACCTTCCTCGTTACCATCGCCAAGGATGTAACCATTAAGATTGCCAAAGAGAGCGTGTATGTAGATGCGGCTGACGCACAACAGGCAGCCAAAGACGCCCCCGCTGAGAAGAAATAAGGGATAAGTTTGTTGAAACCGCGAACGGACATATGGCTGCGGTTGCGTAAGCGCGCAGAGCAGACAAACTGGAAAGATGTACTGACATTTCTCTTCTTTGTGGCATTGGCTACTGCGCTTTGGTTTGGGCATGCTATGCAGTCGGTGCGTAATGCCCGTGTGGTAGTGCCCATACATTATGCCGGTATCCCTGAAGACGCTTATTTTGACCACAATCGTTTACCTGCAACGCTGAAGATAGAAGTACGCGACGCGGGCAAGCGTTTGCGTATGTATCAGGTGAATCCACCCGAACTAACCATAGACCTGAGCAGTCAGATGCAGAGCGAGAGCGGCACGGTACGCATATCCTCGGATGTGTTGCGGCGCAGCCTAACCGACCTGCTCCAAGGCACCAGTAAGTTGGTATCGGCAGAGCCCGAGCAGATAAGCGTGGACTATGTAAGGCAGGCAGACAAGACGGTGCCCGTGGTGTTGCGGGGCGAGTATGTGCCCGCAGCGGAATACCAGATTGTGGGAGAGCCGCAGGTGCTGCAGAAGCAAGTCAAAGCATATGGCACGGTAGCACAGTTGGCAAGCCTGCAAGCAATCGCAACGGAGGACCTGCTGCTAACCGACCTGAAAGACACCAATCTATTGCTCTTGGCATTGGAAGCACCGGAGGGTATCAGGTTGGCAGCAGACAGTGTGCAGATATTAGTCATCACAGAGCGCTACACAGAGAAGCAGTTCCGCCTGCCCATTCTGCCGACGGAAGTACACGAGGGAGAGCAGTTGCGGGTGTTCCCGCAGGAGGTGTCGGTTACCGTGCGCGTCGGCCTGAGCCACTTCGGTGAGGTTACGGAGGAGGACTTCAGCGTTACATGCCCATACCCGACAACGCAGGACAACAAACTGCCGATACATGTGGACTGCCGCAGTCCGTACATCACGAACCTGCGCTTCTTTCCACAAGAAGCCGAATTTATCGTAGAACGATGAGAAAGATACAAATGGTTGACCTGCAGACGCAGTATCAACATATCAAGGCAGACATTGACCGCGGCATACAGGCGGTGATAGATAGTGCCGCCTTCGTAAAGGGACAGCAAGTAACGGATTTCCAGCACCATTTGGAAACCTACACGGGAGCAAAACATGTCATTCCCGTGGGCAACGGCACAGACGCATTGCAGATAGCCCTGATGGGACTCGGCTTGCAGCGCGGCGATGAAGTCATCACCCCGACCTTCACCTTTATTGCAACGGCAGAAGTAGTAGCACTGCTGGGACTGACACCCGTAGTGGTAGATGTGGATTGGGAGACCATGAACATGTCGATAGAGTCTCTTGAGAAAGCCATCACGCCCAAGACCAAAGCCATCGTGCCTGTGCACCTGTTCGGACAGTGCGCCAACATGGAGGCTATTATGCGTATCGCGCGAGAGAAGAACCTATTCGTGGTAGAAGACGCATGTCAGGCTATCGGCGCAAAGTACACGTTTGCAGACGGTTGCACCCTTCAGGCAGGCACTATCGGGCATATCGGGTGCACCAGTTTCTTCCCCTCTAAGAACTTAGGTTGCTACGGCGACGGAGGGGCTATCTTCACCAACGATGATGACTTGGCTGCCCGCATGCGGGCAATTGCGAACCACGGCATGGTGGTGCGCTATCACCATGACATGGTGGGCGTTAACTCACGATTAGATGGTATCCAAGCGGCAATCTTAGACGCCAAACTGCCCCATCTGGATGAGTACATTGCGACGCGTCAGCGTGCTGCTGCCTACTACGATGAAGCGTTTGCCGGCAATCCGCATATACTGCTCCCGGGCAGAGAGCCCCACTCCACCCATGTCTTCCACCAATACACCCTGCGTGTGCAGGGCATTGACCGCGACATGTTGAAAGCGCAGTTGCAGGAGGCAGGTATTCCCGCAATGGTCTATTATCCCGTACCGCTACACTTGCAGAAGGCATACCAAGACCCGCGTTACCAACCGGGCGATTTCCCCGTGGCAGAACGCTTAGCGGCATGTGTACTCTCGCTGCCGATGCACACCGAGTTGGACGAAGAGCAGTTGGAGTATATCACAAAACATGTTAATAAATTTACGAATTACGATTTACGATTTACGAACTTTTGAGCCGTAAATCTATCGTAAATCGTAAATCGTAAATCGTAAATTCACTGATGATTATCGCAGGACCTTGTGCGGCAGAGAGCAAAGAGCAAGTGCTGATAACGGCACTGCGGTTGGCATCTATGGCTCGGAAAGACCCCGATGAGCAGTGGGTGTTCCGCGCAGGGATATGGAAGCCGCGCACCAGCCCCGACACTTTTCAGGGTGTCGGCGAAGAGGGACTTGCTTGGTTGCTGCGCGTGAAAAAAGAGACGGGACTCCCTGTAGCCACCGAGGTAGCAACGCCGGAGCATATCCGATTAGCACTGGCGGCAGGGATAGACTACCTCTGGTTGGGCGCACGGACCACCGCCAACCCCATCTTGGTGCAAAGCCTTGCGGACACCCTCGCCGAAGAGGTGAAAGCAGGCGCATGGTGCACGGTGCTGGTGAAGAACCCCGTGAACGAAGATTGGAGCCTTTGGGCAGGCAATGTGGAGCGGATACAACGCGCAGGCTGCCCCGTGATAGCCGTACTGCGAGGCTGCAACCATCGCCCCTGCTGGGGCATGGCACACATGTTCCGAATGACCTACCCGAACATCCCCATGCTGATAGACCCGAGCCACATGGGCGGCGACAGAAAGAAGATACTCCCGCTGCTGCAAAAAGGCAAGGAGTTGCTGTTCGACGGCGCGATGATAGAGGTGCACATAAGTCCGGACTCGGCATTGTCAGACAGCAAGCAGCAGATTACCCCCACCCTGCTCGGCAAGATACTGCGCACCGTCGGCATGCCATACGCCTCCGAGGAGTTGCCATCTGAAGCCGGAACGAGCCAAGCGCTGGCATGGTACCGCGCACAGATAGACGAGATAGACGACCAACTATGGGACCTAATCGCCCAACGCATGCAGGTCAGCAAGATGCTGGGGATATGGAAGCATTGCTTTGAAGTACCGTGCTACCAACCCACGCGCTACGAGCAGATGGTCAGCGACCGTATTGCGTGGGGCGAACAGCAGCAAATTGACGCCGAGACCATCAAAGGAATCTACGATATCATCCACACCGCAAGCCTAAAAAAACAACAAGAATTGAGAGATGCCCATCACACTTGACTCCAATAACCAAACCGCCCACTATCGCGGGAAGAATGTCAAACTGACGCGATTGGAGTTTGCACTACTGCAGTACCTGATTTGCAATGCCAACCGAATATGCCCACGCGATGAGATATTGGATACGGTATGGGGCATGCGCTTTCAGTACGATACAGGCACTATCGATGTACACCTAAACGCGATAAGGCGCAAATTAGGGCTTTCGCTCCGAGAACCGATAGAGACTTTCCGCGGAACGGGAATTTGTTATCATTCCCGCGATAAGCAAGGGGGCTATACATTTAATATACAAGAACTTATCGTAGAATGGCTGTATGCGCATGAAGCAGACCTGCGGGAGAAAGCGTTGGTGCCTCAACTGCATTTAGACCCATTCGTAAGCGATATACGCGAACATCCCGACACATTTCGACGCATGTTGGACGCGATACTACAGATGTTGTTGCCAACCGCCCAACCGGGCTATCTACGCATATCCACGGTGCTCAGTATCAGCCACTTTACATTCAAAATAGATATCAACGGGACGATAAATGAACTAAAGATTCCCATTGTCTGCCACTAATCTTAAGACAGATTTAAGCAAGATATACCGTAAAAGTGATACCTTTGCAGAAATTATTGACTATGCACAAGGTATCACTTTTCTTTTTATTGCTTTTTGCTTGCGTCCGTCTGCAAGCAAGCACCTCGCAAGGCAAGGTTTATCAAGGTTATTCAGGCGGGATGATGGTGCACACGGGCTATTTGTTCGGGAAAGACAGACTCTGCCCTTTGGATAAGGAACTACAAGGGGCAACGTTTGGTATAGGCGGCGCGGTCAGGGTACATCTATGGAAACATCTGCGCATTGGCAGCGAAGGATTCACATCCACCATGAATGCTTCCACCACCAGTTACCATTCCACTCTTCAGTCGGGAAGTTATGTTCGGACAGGTTGGGGCGGCGTACTGGCAGATGCCTGCTGGCGGTTAGAAAAGGTGTGGCCATACGTGGGCGGCACCATAGGAGGAGGAGCCATGCGCTCGCTCTATATCGTAAATGGTAATGAGAACGATTGGAACGAAGAAGAGCATGCGATATTTCACAAGCAAAGTTTCTTCTATATCAGCCCTTATGCGGGTATCGATTGGTGCATGACCTCCAAAGTGCACCTCACAGTCCGTTTAGATTGGATGCTCGCATGGCACAAACAAGCCTTTGTGCAACCAACGGGTCCGAGATTCTATATCGGCTTTATGTTCTGCCATTAGCGTTAAAAGAAGAACCATAGCACCCCTTTCAGTTCTACACAGATGGGAAGTGCCATTTGTGCAAAACTGATGATGTAGCACGGCACACACAGCACCAACACTATAACGCAGGCACGAAACGAAAATCGCCTTAGGAAGGCTTGCATTCTTGCTTTCATGCTGATTTGTCCTTTCTCTTTGGATACAAAGGTACTGCTTTTGTGCAGGATTTGGCTTAAGAATACCTTAAAATTTCTTTCCGAGACCTTTGATTGATTATACAAAACCATATATTGGAACAATCAGACAAAACAAATAGTATGAAAAACAAACAAAAATATAACTATTTGCACAAATATATTGTATATATCGAAAAAAAGCAGTACCTTTGCACTTGATTTCAAGCAAAAGACCAATAGTCTTATTTTTAAGGTATATTTTATGGACAAACAAGTTAAGCAGTACGTTGACCAATTTATGGCTGAATTGGTGCGTAAGAATCCGGGTGAATTGGAGTTTCATCAGGCTGTAAAAGAAGTGTTGGAGAGTGTAGCACCGATGGTGTTCGCTTATCCCTACCTGCGCGAGCAGAAAGTGCTGGAGCGCATGGTTGAGCCCGAGCGCGTGATTATGTTTCGCGTGCCGTGGGTGGACGACCAGGGCGAGGTGCAAGTTAATCGCGGCTTCCGCGTACAGATGAACTCCGCCATCGGTCCCTACAAAGGCGGTATCCGCTTCCACGCAAGTGTGAACCTGAGTATCATGAAATTCCTCGCCTTCGAGCAGACCTTCAAGAACGCGCTTACCACGCTCCCGATGGGCGGTGCGAAAGGCGGTTCCGACTTCTCCCCGCGCGGCAAGTCCGATGCGGAGGTAATGCGGTTCTGCCAGAGTTTCATGACCGAGTTGCAACGCCATATCGGGCAGGACACCGATGTCCCCGCAGGCGACATTGGCGTCGGCGGACGAGAGATTGGCTTCCTCTTCGGGCAGTACAAACGCCTGCGCGATGAGTTCACGGGCACGCTCACGGGCAAGGGTATATGCTGGGGCGGTAGCAAGATGCGCCCCGAAGCAACGGGATACGGCGCATGCTACTTCGCAGAGGCGATGCTGGCAACACGAGGAAAGTCGTTCGAAGGGCAGCGTGTCTGCATCTCCGGCTCGGGCAATGTGGCGCAGTTTGCTGCGCAGAAAGCCATGCGATTAGGTGCCAAAGTGCTGACGCTGAGCGACAGCAACGGCTTCATATACGACCCCGAGGGACTCACCGAGGAGAAACTGAACTTTGTGTTCCAACTGAAGAACATCCGCCGCGGGCGTATCAAGGAATACGCAGTGCAATATCCTGAGGCACAGTACTTTGCAGACCAGCGCCCGTGGAATATCCCTTGCGACATTGCCATGCCTTGCGCCACGCAAAACGAGATTGACCAAACCGACGCAGAGCACCTGCTCGCCAATGGTTGCTACTGCGTGGCAGAGGGTGCGAACATGCCCACCACACCGGAGGCGATTGCACTCTTCCAAGGCGCGAAGATTCTCTACAGCCCGGGCAAGGCCAGCAATGCAGGCGGCGTAGCCACATCGGGATTGGAGATGACGCAGAACAGTATTCGCCAGAGTTGGACAGCAGAGGAGGTAGACACCCACCTGCGCCGTATCATGGCGGACATCCACGCCGCTTGCCTGAAATACGGCACCGAGGAAGACGGCTACATCAACTATGTGAAGGGCGCGAACATCGCGGGCTTCATGAAGGTTGCCAACGCGATGGTAGAGCAAGGAATCGTCTAAAAACGCCAAACATAGCGATCCCGAAACAGCCTGACAACACCACCGTCAGGCTGTTTCTTTTGTAGTCTTATCCCTCGCTGAGACTATCCGAAGAATTGTCCGTTTTTCCCAAACACATTCCCTCATCTATCGACATTTCTCGCCGCATTTCCACCGTGATTCTGCCGTAACATTATCGGAACATTACCGCGGGTCGGTCGCGGGTCGGTCGCGGGTCTCCCTCCCCTCCCCCACTGGCTATAAATTGTCCAAAACACGCATTCCCTACTACACAACAAAAGCGGCTACTACTCCATGAGATAGCCGCTTTCGTTGCATAACACGCTGAAATGCTTATGCCTTAATCGGTTTGTAGTGCGGAACCAATAGTTTCATGATTGCCCATGCAATGATATATGCTAAACCGCAGAAAAAGAACATGATGAAGTAACCTGCAGGTTTGCCTTCAAAGCCCAAGAAGGTGAATGCAGCACCTGCATTTTCAGCATACGTGAACAAGGCTCCGGCACTCTTTTGAATAATCATAGAGCCGATACCGCCTGCCATAGCACCGATACCCGTGATGGTAGCAATGGTCGATTTGGGGAACATATCACCAATGGTGGAGAACAAGTTAGCCGACCATGCTTGGTGTCCGGCACCTGCCAAACCAATCAGGATAGCGGGCCACCATGCACTTTGCGCGCCGAGAGGCTGCGCCAGCAATGCAACCATGGGGAAGAACGCAAAGAGCAACATCGACAGCATACGACCGCTATACGGCTCCATACCCTTCTTCTCTACGAACAACTTAGGCAGGTAGCCACCAAAGATAGAGAGGATGGTTACAATCGCATAGAGCGTGAAGATAAGGGCTTGACCCATACCGCTAGATGCCTTATAACCAAACTGATTTTGGAAATAAGAAGGTGCCCAGAAGAGGAAGAACCACCATACACCATCGGTGAAGAACTTACCTACGATGAACGCCCAAGTCTGTCTGTAGCCGAAACATTTGAGCATCGGGATAGCCTTCTCCTCGGTCTGTGCAGCGGCTTTCGCAGCCTCTGCTTCCGCCTCATCGTCTTGGTGGATATACGCCAACTCTGCCTCGTTCACATGCTTCGAGTTCTCGGGTTTGTCGTACATGAACTGCCAAAAGAACATCCAGATGAAGCCGAGCGCACCGATGATGATGAATGCCATCTCCCAACCGAGGTGTTTAGCCAAAGGCGGGATGCAGAGGGGAGCAGCCAAAGCACCTACGGATGCACCGGCATTGAAGAGCGAAGTAGCAAACGCACGGTCTTTCTTCGGGAAGTACTCAGCCGTTACCTTGATGGCAGCAGGGAAGTTTCCCGCCTCACCCAACGCGAGGATACCACGACAGAGCAAGAAGAGATAGACCGAGGTGGTGGCGACAGCCAATGCCACATTCGAACCTGCTTCCACAGCACGCATAGCCGCAACACTCTCCAATCCTTCGATTTGAGCAGTAGCCCATCCGCAAGCCGCATGCATACATGCACCTGCCGACCATACGCCGATAGCCCAGAGGTAGCCCTTCTTCGTACCCATCCAGTCCACGAACTTACCGGCAAACAAGCATGCAATCGCGTAGAAGATGGAGAAGAGACTGGTGATGGTTCCGTAGTCGGAGTCTGTCCAGTGGAACTCAGGTTTGATGAACTCTTCGTAGGTGAGGGATAACACTTGGCGGTCGAGGTAGTTCACGGTCGTTGCTACGAATAGCAACGAGCAGAGCCACCAGCGCCAGTTGGTCATAAGTTTCTTTTGTGTACTCATGATAGATTTTCTATTTTACTATATTACAATTATTTAACTGCACGAATTGCCTCGAAGCACTCTTGGCACTTGGCAGAGATAGCCGCCCAGTCTTGTGCAGCGATGACCTCTTTCGGGAAGAGTTTGCTGCCCATGCCTACGCAATACACGCCAGCCTTGAACCATTTCTCCAGATTCTCTTTCTCGGGAGCCACGCCGCCGGTAACCATGATTTTCGACCACGGCATCGGAGCCATCAAGCCCTTGATGAGGTTCGGTCCTACCACATCGCCGGGGAAGACCTTGGTGAAGTCGCAGCCTACCTCCTGCGCCGCGCCAATCTCCGACGGAGTGAGGCAGCCCGGGCAGTAGGTTACGCAACGGCGGTTGCAGACCACTGCTATATCCTTATTAAATAGCGGACCTACCACGAAGTTCGCACCCAATTGCAGATAGAGCGCAGCCGTAGGCGCATCCACTACGGAGCCGATACCGAGTGCCAACTCGGGGCACTCTACGGCTGCCCACTTGCTCAACTCGCCGAACACCTCGTGCGCGAAATCGCCGCGGTTAGTAAACTCAAAAGCACGCACGCCACCAGCGTAGCAAGCCTTTATCACATTCTTGCATACCTCCACGTCTTTGTGGTAGAACACAGGAACCATAGGTGCAGCCGCAATCTTGGCCATCACCTGAAACTTATCAAACTTTGCCATAATTTCTCCCTATCTTTGAACGCGACCATTTGCATTGCCACCTGCAAGACTCATCACTTCATCCTCGCTGACGAGGTTGAAGTCACCATTGATAGTGTGCTTCAATGCACTTGCAGCAACAGCGAACTCAAGGGCGGCACCTTGATTGTCCGGATACTTAAGCATACCATGAATCAAACCGCCGGAGAACGAGTCGCCACCGCCTACGCGGTCGATAATCGGGTTGATCTCGTAGCGCTTGGATTGGTAGAACTCCTTGCCATCGTAAATCATAGCCTTCCAGCCGTTGAAAGTAGCGGAGAAACTCTCGCGCAAGGTAGAAACCACATACTTGAAGCCAAACTCCTTCATCATCTGCTCGAAGATGCCCTTGTAGCCTTCCGCATTGGTCTCGCCGCCCTCTACATCTGCATCGGGCTTGAAGCCGAGGCATAGTTCAGCGTCTTCTTCGTTGCCGATACATACATCTACATACTGCATCAGCGGGCGCATGATAGAGATAGCTTTCTCGCTGGTCCACAGTTTCTTACGGAAGTTGAGGTCCACGGAAACCGTTACGCCGTGGCGCTTAGCTGCCTCGCAAGCCAACTTGGTGATCTCTGCTGCCTTGTCGGAGATAGCGGGAGTGATACCGCTCCAGTGGAACCACTGTGCGCCTTCCATGATAGCATCGAAATCGAAGTCAGAAGGGTCAGCCTCTGCAATAGCGGAGTGCGCACGGTCGTAAATCACCTTCGACGGACGCATCGAAGCGCCGGTCTCGCAGTAGTACAAACCTACGCGGTCGCCACCACGAGCCACGAAATCGGTGTTCACGCCATAGCGACGCAGCGCGTTCACGGCAATCTGTCCCACCTCATGCTTCGGCAGTTTGCTTACGAAGATAGCCTCGTGTCCATAGTTGGCGCACGAAACAGCCACATTCGCCTCACCACCACCGGGGATGATACGGAAGTTCTCACTCTGAATGAATCGGTCGTTGCCCGCAGGCGACAGGCGGAGCATAATCTCGCCTAATGTTACAATCTTTGCCATTGTTGTTGATTGATTTTGAGCGCTACGCTGTTTGACCACTTCGTTGTCCGATTGTTTCACTGTCCGACTTATTAGTAGTATTTAATTGTATATCAGTCGTTCAGCGTGAAGCGCGGTCTATCTGCGTCAGCGGTCTGACAGCGGTAAGCGCGTTCTATATTAGAAATTAAAGTAGTTTTTTGCGTTGTTGTAGCAGATGTCTTCCACCATCTGTTGTACGCGGGCTTTCTCGTAGCCCGTGTAGGGAATCATGCCATTCTCAATATCGTTGCCGAGGATGTTACAGAGCGTGCGGCGGAAGTACTCGTGACGCGGATAGGAGAGGAACGAGCGACTGTCGGTGAGCATACCTACGAAGCGGCTGAGCAGACCGAGGTTCGAGAGTGCCATCATCTGTTTCTCCATGCCGTCCTTTTGGTCAAGGAACCACCAGCCCGAACCAAACTGAATCTTACCTGCGACAGAGCCGTCTTGGAAGTTACCCAACATGGTGGCAATCACTTCGTTAGCACAGGGGTTGAGGTTATAGAGAATGGTCTTAGCCAAGTGTCCTTCGCTGTTCATCTCATCCAAGAAATGGCTCATCGCTTTCGCTGTCGTGAACTCACCAATCGAGTCAAAGCCGGTGTCTGCGCCGAGAGCAGCGAACATCTTGCTGTTGTTGTTACGAATCGCGCCGTAGTGGTACTGCTGGGTCCAACCGGAAGCATAGTCCATCTCCGCTTGTGCATGCAGGTACGCGTGTTTGTACTGACGAATCTCATATATCGAGAGTTCCTTGCCTGCGAGCGCTTTCTGGAAGATAGCATTGATTTCAGCATCGGTGTACGGTTCATCGTAGAACTCCTCTATTCCGTGATCAGACAGGCGGCACCCCATCGACTCGAAGAAGTCATGGCGTTTCTGCAATGCAGCCACCAAATCCGCAAAGGTAGCGATGTCCATACCTGCTACGGTTGCTAATTTCTCGATATAGGCTTTCCACGTAGCCGCTTCGATGTTCATACCTGCATCCGGACGCCATGTCGGCAACATGCGTACCTCTGCCGTCGGGTCTTCTTTCACCACCTTGTGCCATTCCAGCGAGTCTGCCGGATCATCGGTCGTGCAGACAAGCTCCACGCCGTAGTGCTTCATCAGTCCGCGCGGACAGAACTTCGGGTCGTTCGCAATCAGGTCGTTGCACTTGTCATAGATAGCGCGTGCGGTCTCGGGATTCAAACGTTCCTCAATACCGAAAGCGGTCTTGAGCTCCAGATGTGTCCAGTGGTAGAGGGGGTTGCGGAAGGTGTAAGGCACGGTCTCCGCCCATTTCTCGAATTTCTCCCAGTCAGTGGTGTCTTTGCCTGTGCAGAAACGCTCATCCACACCGTTCGAACGCATGGCACGCCACTTATAGTGGTCGCCCATCAACCAAATCTGTGCAATCGACTCAAAGCGTTTGTTCTCTGCCACCATCTGCGGAATCAGGTGGCAGTGGTAGTCGATAATCGGCATCTTAGCCGCATGCTCGTGATACAACTCCTGCGCAGTCGCTGTCTGCAACAGGAAATTCTCATCCATAAAAGGTTTCATCTGTATTGATTTTAGTTAGTTAGTTTTTCTTGATTTTGCAAACTCTACTTTGCAATTTCGTATTCGCTTGCAAAGATAGCACTTTTTTTTCGTGAGAATGTAGAATAATTGACGCAATTTTTACACCCCAACAAAAATTCCACATTTTTGCACATCTTTCCCCCAATAAAACTACGCCGTCTCACATCACCATCGGCGTCAATGCAAAGCAACTATCCCCAAACAGCAACACGCTTTCCCTCAAGCCGCCTACCTCTCCACCGCCATACCGCTTCGGGATAAACATATAAAATCATGTTAAAAGAACCATCCCTCATTCTGCAAGACATCTTTTCGAGAGGATAAGCGGACTATAAGCCGATATGAACGAGACTTTATGCAATCCATAGTTTAACATTTATTTAACTACATGTATGCCCCTTACCCACGGGTACTTCTTCCTTTTTTCCTATATTTGATACCATTACGACAGTAAGTTCTGACAAAATCATTTTTTTATTTGCACATCTCAAAAATTATTTGTAACTTTGCAGCGGATTTTGGGCATACCCCCCGCAAAGAACGAACAAAATAACAACAATAATAAAAATAATCTTTTTAGTACTATGAAACCAACTCATATTGAGCATCTTGGTATTGCAGTAACAAGTTTGGAAGAGGCTATGCCCTTCTTCGAGTTTTTAACCGGTGAGAAATGCTACGCCATTGAGGAAGTAGCAGACCAAAAAGTGAAGACCGCTTTCTTCAAAGTAGGTCAGACGAAGATTGAACTTCTGGAGCCTACCTGCCCCGAATCGACCATCGCCAAGTTCATTGAGAAGAACGGCGGACGCGGCGGTGTTCACCATGTAGCGTTCAACGTAGAGAGCGTAGAAGAGGCGCTGAAAGAAGCAGAGGCAGCAGGTATCCAACTCATTGACAAGGCACCGCGCAAAGGCGCAGAGAACCTGATGATTGCCTTCCTCCACCCCAAGAGCACCAAGGGCGTACTGACCGAACTCTGCCAACAACCGGAATAAGCACCTTCGGTGCTGTTGGGAACGAAACAAGTTTCGTGTAAGGAAGCGCTAACGCGCTGTAAAAAACTACGTGTACAAAAGCCCTTCGGGCTGTAGTAAGAAACTACGTGTACGTGCATTATGGTTCAACATTTCGAGGATTTGCTGATTTGACGCGTAGTTTTTTACACGAATTTCCCAACACGAACGAAGTGAGTTTAATTACACAAAGTTAATATAATCATGGATCAGACAAAATTGCAGAAACTGATTGACAACCGCGTGAAGGCAGCAGCCGGCGGCGGGGAAGCAGCAGTAGAGAAACACCACGCGAAGGGCAGTTACACCGCCCGCGAGCGTATCAACATGCTCCTCGACGAAGGTTCGTTTGAGGAAGTGAACATGTTCCTTACCCATCGTTGCCACGATTTCGGTATGGAGAAGAAAGTATTCTTGGGCGACGGCGTTGCCGTTGGTTCGGGTACTATTGACGGTCGTCTCGTCTTCGTCTTTGCACAAGATGCCACCGTTATCGGCGGCTCGCTGAGCGAGACTATGGCGCAGAAGATTTGCAATGTGATGGACCAAGCCGTTAAACTCGGTGCCCCCATCATCGGCTTGAACGACTCCGGAGGTGCTCGTATTCAGGAAGGCGCCTGCGCCTTGGCAGGTTATGCCGAGATTTTCGAGCGCAACATCCTCGCAAGCGGTGTAGTACCCCAAATCAGCGTTATCTTTGGTCCCTGCGCCGGTGGCGCCGTGTATAGCCCCGCGCTGACGGACTTTATCATGATGACCGAGCAGAACTCGTACATGTTCATCACGGGTCCGAAGGTAGTGAAGTCTGTTACCGGTGAGGATGTTACCGTAGAGCAACTGGGTGGTGCAAAGGTGCACGCTACCAAGTCGGGTGTTACCCATTTCGTAGCCGCTACGGAGGAAGAGGCGTTGGCAGAAGTGCGCCGTCTCATATCGTTCATTCCCCAAAACAACATGGAGGAAGCGCCGCTGATGAAGTGCACGGATGACCCCATGCGCGTGGAGGAGAGTCTGAACGAGGTAGTACCCGCAGACCCCAACAAGCCCTACGACATGAAAGAAATTATCTACACCATCGTGGACAACGGCGACTTCATGGAGGTGCAGAAAGACTATGCGAAGAATATCATCTGCGGTTTCGCTCGCTTCAACGGTCGCTCTACGGGTATCATCGCCAACCAGCCTAACTGGATTGCCGGTGTGCTTGACTGCGATGCGAGCCGTAAAGCCGCTCGCTTCGTGCGTTTCTGCGACGCATTCAACATCCAGATTCTGACCCTTGTGGACGTTCCGGGCTTCCTCTGCGGTACGGGTCAAGAGTACGCAGGTATCATCGACCACGGAGCAAAACTGATGTTCGCCTTTGGTGAGGCTACGGTGCCCAAGGTTACCGTTACTATCCGTAAGTCGTATGGTGGTAGCCATATCGTGATGAGTTGCA
>JALFGC010000101.1 GCA_022777485.1 Bacteroidales bacterium | reverse complement strand
CTCTCCAATTATTAATTGTATCAATTTTACACTAAAGGCATACAATACGATTGCAAAAGTAACAAATATTTTAATACAAAGAAACATTTGATAGATATTTTTGTGTTTTAATTGGCGTTTTGTTTAAAAATCTTCACTCACAACGTGAATTTGCAAAATAAGCGACAAAGTGTACGAGCACAAAAAAACCGAAGACTATGCTATTGGCAGCATTGTCTCCGGTTATATGCATTTTGTCTGTAAAGAAGCCTTACTTTTTCTTTGCAGAAATACTTACTTCTTCTTAGCAGCCTTCTCCTCCTTTGCAGGAGCCGCCGGCTTGTAAGCCTTGTTCAAGCCTGCAATCACCTCGTTGGTGATGTCGTAAGCCTTGTCGGCGTAGAGGATGTTGTCGCCTGCCTTGCTCAGAATCAAGCCATACTTCTTGTCCTTGTTGTATACAGCGAGGAAGTGCTGGATAGAGTCGCGCAGAGCGTTGTTATACTTCTCTGTCTCTGCCTGGAACTCGCCGCTCAGACGCTGGTTGAGCACCTGAAGGTCGCTGTTCTGCTTCTGCAGCGACATCTGGATCTGCTCTGCCTGCTCGCGTGTGTAGGCGTTCTGCTGAACCTTCTGCTGGAAGTTGCCGTAAGCCTGCTCAAGAGCGTGCTGCTTCTGTGCGAGTGTGTTCTGGATGTTCTGACCCTTCTTCTGGAGAATGAGCGAGTAGTCCTTGCAGAACTTGTACTGCGACATGATGCTGTCTACCTCTACATACGCAATCTTTGCGTCTGAAGGCACAGCCTGCTTGCTCTCTACCTTCTTCTCGTCAACCTGACTCTTCGACTTGTCGCAAGAGGTCATTGCGAAAGCGGCTACAGTTGCGAGTGCAAATGCGCCGAAAATGTTTTTCTTGTTCATATTTATTCTGTTTTTTAATTTTATCATTTTAAGTGCCTGCCTGTCTATACATTATATATTATAGACAAATCAGTTAGTACCACTATATACAACTTAGGCATATTAGTAGGCACCGTTGCGCTCACGGGCTTCGCGGTCCTGGTCCATCACGCAGTGGATGCCCTGCTTGCGCAAGCCCGGATTGTCGTGTACGTGCTGTGAAGAGAACTTGCCATTGCGTTTCAGCAGCACCTTTATCGACAACAAAGCGAAGGCTACTGCCACTACAGCGAGGCTTATAAGCATTAATTTAATCATATTATATTTTTTTATTTTGTGGTGTCTACCTTTTACATTATCTTTGCAGAAGATAGGCTGCACCTCGGCAATTTGAAGCAAGCTTCATTGCGCTCGATTTGCGCTATCTTTGCAGAAGATAGGCTGCACCGCCCATATCGGTACAAAGGTACGGCAAATCGGCGGTATGGCAAAATAATTTACCGAAAATTCAGATTATTATAACATCAACATAAAAAAATTAAGGAAAATGAGCATTTGCGAATTGAAACCTGCTCGCGTGTTCGAGCAGTTTGCTAAAATCAATGAGATTCCGCGCCCTTCAAAGCATGAGGAGCGCATGATTGAGTATCTTCAGGAGTTCGGCAAGAGCCACGGCTTAGAGACCGAGACCGACGAGACGGGCAACGTAGTAATCCGCAAGCCGGCTACAAAGGGTCATGAGAACGCTCCTACACTCATCCTGCAGAGCCACATGGACATGGTCTGCGACAAACTCGTAGACGTAGACTTCAACTTCCACACCGACGCTATTCAGACTTATGTCGACGGCGAATGGCTCAACGCTAAGGGCACAACTCTCGGTGCTGACGACGGCATCGGATGCGCCATCGAACTGGCTATCCTCGACAGCGACGACATCGAGCACGGACCGCTGGAGTGTGTGTTCACACGCGACGAGGAGACAAGTCTCACTGGTGCTATGGGCATGAAGGCAGGTTTCATGAAAGGCGATATGCTCATCAACCTCGACTCTGAGGACGAAGGACAGATTTTCATCTCTTGCGCCGGCGGAAAGACTACTTCGGCTCGCTTCACATTCGAGCGTGAGGCTGCTCCCGAGGGTATGTTCTTCCTCACAGCTTCGGTAAAGGGCTTGAAGGGCGGACACTCTGGCGACGATATCAACAAGAAGCGCGCCAACGCTATCAAGATTCTCGCTCGTTTCCTCTACAAGGAGCAGGAGAAGATGGATCTTCGCCTCGCTAAGTTCAACTCGGGCAAGCTGCACAACGCTATTCCTCGCGACGGCAGCATCGTATTCGCTGTTCCGGCAAGCGAGAAGGAGACTGTTCGTGCCGACTGGAACGTGTTCACAGCTAACATCGAGGAGGAGTTCCACGTAACCGAGCCGGTTATGGAGTTCAACCTCGGTAGCACCGACGCTGAGAGCGTACTGCCGAAGGACGCAAGCCGCCGCTTCATCCTCTGCATGCAGGCTGTCGACAACGGCGTGTTCGCTATGTGCCAGGACGAGGCTCTGGCATACATGGTCGAGACTTCTAACAATGTGGCAAGCGTTCAGACCGCAGAGAACGAGATCAACGTAGTGGCTTCGCAGCGCTCTAACGTGATGAGCAACCTCGAGAACGAGACTAACACCGTGAAAGCTGCCTTCGAACTGGCTGGCGCTGAGGTGAAGATGAGCGACGGCTATCCCGCTTGGAAGATGAACCCGGACAGCAAGCTCACGAAGGTGGCTGTAGAGTCGTACAAGAAGCTCTTCGGCAAGGATCCTATCGTTAAGGGCATCCACGCTGGCTTGGAGTGCGGTCTGTTCTCGGAGCGCTACCCGAACCTCGATATGGTTTCGTTCGGTCCTACGCTGCGCGACGTGCATACTCCTGACGAGCGTCTGCACATCCCGACTGTTCAGATGGTTTGGGATCACCTGCTCGACATCATGAAGCATCTCTAATATAGAAGGGTATGGCATCCATGTCATACCCACGCAGACTAAAAAATAAAGAGGGTATGGCTATTCCGCCATACCCTCTTGCTTTATGTTATAATTCCGTAAGTCCTTTTACAGTTCTACATCCGTAAGACACATGTCGAGCTGTTCTTTTATTGTCTTTTTGTCGAGTTTCTGACCGATGAACACGAGCTTCTGCATACGGTCGCCATACTTCTCGTCCCAGTCTCTGCGCAGTCCTTCTTCACGTTCGAGCATCTGCTGCAGTTCGTCCTTCGGCATTGTGGCGTACCACTGTCCGGCATTTTTCAGCTCCATCTGCTTACCTGCCTGCTCAAAGAGATAGCACATGTCGGGCTCTTCCTTGAACCAGCACAATCCCTTGCATCGAATGACGTTCTTCGGGAACAGACGTGCCACGAAGTTGTCGAAGAAGTTCATGTCGAACGGCTTTCTGCGATAATATACGAACGTGCCAATGCCATACTCCTCCACTTCGCCGCCTTCATGGTCGTGGTGATGGTGATGTCCGCAACCGCCATGGCAGTCGTGGTCGTGATGATGGTGCTCGTGCTCTTCATCTTCATGGTCGTGATGATGATGTTCATGATCTTCATCTTCATGGTCGTGATGATGGTTCTCATGCTCCTCCTCCTCCTCATCGTCGTCATCCTCCTCATCGCCGTGATGATTCTCAATCTCGTTGATCCATGCAGCCGATGTAGCCACCTCGTTGAAGTTGAAGCGACCGGTGTTGAGCAGACGCTCCAAGTCTACGTCGCCGTAGTTGCATGGTATGATTTCTGCTTTAGGCTGAATGGCGCGGATTATCTCGGTGAGTTTGCGCAGATCGTCAGCGCTCACCTCCGCAGCCTTGTTCAGAAGTATCGTGTTGCAGAACTCTATCTGCTGTATTACGAGGTTTTCGAGGTCTTCGTCTTCAAGTCCGTCGCGTGTCAGAGCGTTGCCGTTGTTGAACTCATCTCTCATGCGCAGCGCGTCCACCACGGTCACGATGCTGTCAAGACGCGGTATGCCGTTGGTGATATACTGCGGACCGAGTGTCGCCATCGAACTGATAGTCTGCGCAATCGGTGCTGGTTCGCAGATGCCACTCGCTTCGATGACGATATAGTCGAAGCGCTTCATGTTAATGATGTCGCGCAACTGGTCTATAAGGTCCATCTTCAGCGTGCAGCAGATACAACCGTTCTGCAATGCCACGAGGTTGTCGTCTTGCTGGCTCACCACGCCACCCTTTTGAATAAGGTCGGCATCGATGTTCACCTCACCTAAATCATTCACTATAACGGCAAACCGTATCCCCTCCGTGTTGGAGAGAATACGATTGAGCAATGTCGTCTTTCCGCTGCCAAGATAACCCGTTAGCAGCAGGACGGGAACAGGAGTATACATTATTCTTTGGATTAAGGATTAAGGATGTTTATTTGGATGAAGGATAAAGGATAAAGGATGAAAGACAAAATAGTACATTAGACGAAGAATGAAAGACAAATTAGTGCCGACTCTGAAACCTCAGAGACGAAGGTAATAAGTCCTTTATCCTGTGTCCTTTATCCTTTATCCAAACATTATCTTCTTGCGTATTGTTCGTAGTACGGGTAGTACTTATCCACGAGTTCGTTCTGATGGTAGCGGTCGAGCGTTTGCAGGACATATCCGAGCACGGCAGCGTGGTGCTGGATGGTGCTTTGTGCAGCGGAGCGGTGTGCCTTATCCAACGATGCACCCCACTCGAGGTACTCCACGCTATTCTGCGCCACCTTGTCGAGTATCGCATTGCCTTTCTCCGTCTCGCCTAACATCAGGTACATTGATGCCATCGAAGCCGAAGTGTAGTCATAAGATACATTATAGCCCGGCAGCACTTCCTCGGCATAGTCCAGCACTTCAATGGCTTTATCACGCTTGCCCTCGCGGATGAGCGCCTCTGCCAGTTGGGTGAACATCAGTCGGTGGGTGCGACACATACGCATTGTGTTCTCGTCCAGATAGATACCCGGCATATTCACATTGCCGTATGCGAACTTATGCATCATGTTGTCGTACATCACCTCGGTATTCACCCGCGGTTGCCCGTCGGCACTGCGCTCCGTAGTTACGCGGTAAGCCATACCCGTCAGTTCCATATACGGCTCCAAGCCGAGGTAGTAGTCGTTGCCGGCGGTAACCACGAAGTAGAACGGACGCTTCCAGCCTTGCATGCTGTTCTGCGAGAGCATCTCCATAATCATCATCTCGGAGCGTGTGTAGCGGCGCGCCGAGCGGAAGGTGATATGCTCGCCCGAGGGCGTCTCTACATAGAGTTGATTAGACGGCAGGTAGTTCTCTCCCTCGCGGTTCTTCGTGCGCGGGTCGTCGGAGCGGAGGAAAGCAAACGCTTTGTCCACCGACACAGGTCCGAGTTTGTTGTCCACCCATGCTATCTCGTTCTTACCGGGCATATAGTCTTTGTACTCCCACGAGATAGGCAAGCCCGGCGAGTCGTAGTACGGACGTTTCATGGCGTCGATATACCAATCGGTCTGCAAGTAAGAGAGGTTGCAAGCGCGGATGTCGGTGCCCACTTCCTCCACCTCTTGGTTGTACCAAAGGGGGAAAGTGTCGTTGTCTCCGTTGCAGAAGATAACCGCCTCTTTCTCGCAAGACTTCAGGTAGTTAGCGCCGAAGTCGCGGCATACATAGCGGTTGGAGCGGTCGTGGTCGTCCCAGTTTTGCGCCCCCATCTGTGCGGGTACAAGCAGGCAGACGATACCGATGAATACGGCGATAATCGCACGCGCGCGCTCATTCTTAACAGCGGCATTCACCCAATCGGTCAGCGCCAGCACGCCTAAACCAATCCAGATACAGAAAGCATAGAACGAGCCGGCATAGGCATAGTCTCGCTCACGCGGCTGATAAGGCGTTTGGTTCAGGTAGACCACAATGGCAAGTCCCGTCAAGAAGAAGAGCAGGAAAGTTAGCGTAAACGACTTCCAGCCTTCGCGCTCACCCGATGCCGTACGCTTGCCACACTGCCAAACAATACCGATGAGACCGAGCAATAGCGGCAACATATAATAGACATTATGCCCTTTGTTCTCGCGCAGTTCGGTCGGCAGTTTCGATTGGTCGCCGAGCATGGCATTATCAATGAACGGGATACCGCTTATCCAATTGCCTTTCGACAAGTCGCCGTAGGATTGCAAATCGTTCTGCCTACCTGCAAAGTTCCACATGAAGTAGCGCCAATACATGAAGTTCACTTGGTAGCGGAAGAAGAATCGCAGGTTCTCGCCGAAGGTGGGGCAGTACTCTGTCTTCTGCTGCCCGCAGTAGTCGTAGCGCACGCGTTTGCCCTTCACCTCTGCCCACTCTTTGTATGCCTGCACATGGCTCGCTTGAGAGGAGTACATGCGCGGGAAGAGCATCATGAACTCGTCCATGAAGACATAGGAAGTCTTGTATCCGGTTACTACATAGCGGTCTTTCTCGCCCTCCACTTCCGGTGCGGGAGCATATTGTGCATGCCCTTGTTTCTCAATAGGAATACACATATTGCCTTTTACCTCCAGTTTCACGGGGGCGTTGTAGGTCTGTCCGTAGAAGAGCGGACGGTCGCCGTACTGCTCACGGTTGAGGTAGTATTTGAGCGAGAAGACATTATCGGGCGAGTTCTGGTCCATAGGTGTCTGTGCCGAGGAGCGGATAACCAAAGCCGCATAACTGCTGTAGCCGATGAGAATAACTGCTACCATGAGTGCAGCCGTGTTGAGGAGTCGAGCGGACACCACCTGCTTCTTCCAAAGCAATAGTCCGACCAATGCTGCCGATACCAGCACTCCCATCCACCATTTTTCGAACAGGAATGCTGCTCCCGAGAGCGCAAACGCGCAGACGAAGGATACTATCTGCGGCGTAGTCAGCCCGTTTTGTTCTTCCTCGTCCTTGCCTGCGGTGAGCCAAATAGCCACGCCCAAGGCAATGATAGTCAGCACGATATACACTGCCAGTCCGGTATTGAACGGACATCCGAGCCCGTTAACGAACAGCAACTCAAACCAACCTGCTACCGTCGGGAAGCCCGGGATGATACCGTAGAGGATAAACGCCAAGATAGCCACCGATGCCAAGAAGGCCACACATACGCCCTTCCACGAGAAGGGATAGCGACGGAAATAGCATACCAACACGATAGCGGGGATGGTCAGCAAGTTCAGCAGGTGGACACCAATAGACAAGCCCATCAGGTAGGCGATGAGTATCAGCCATTTATCCGAACCCGCCTCATCTGCCTGCTCGTCCCACTTGAGGATAAGCCAGAACACAATCGCGGTGAATAGGGACGAACTGGCATATACCTCGCCCTCCACAGCGGAGAACCAAAACGTGTCGGAGAATGTATAAGCCAATGCCCCGACGGCGCCAGCCATCAGCACGCCAATACCTTTCCATAGCGAATCGGGTTTCACCAGCCGCTTTGCCAGCGCGGTGATTGTCCAGAAGAGGAAGAGGATGGTGAACGCCGAAGCCAATGCCGACATGGCATTCACGCACATAGCCACATGCCCGTTGTCCATAGCAAAGAGGCTCGCGAAATGCCCCATCAGCATGAAGAACGGTGCTCCGGGCGGATGTCCTACATCCAACTTATGCGCACTGGCAATAAACTCACCGCAATCCCAAAAACTGGCGGTGGGTTCGATAGTAAGGAGATACACCGTTGCCGCGATGGCAAACACCACCCAGCCGCAAAGAGTATCCCATAGATTAAACTTCTTCATTAGAGTTGAGAGTTTAGAGTTTACAAATAACACAAATCGGCTGCAAAGTTACTGCTTTTTTTTGGAATATGCAAGCCTACTTTGCATTTTTACTAAACAAACACCTACCGAGCGAGCAGTGTGTACTATCTATTAGCATATAATCCTCACGAAAATTCAGTCTCGCAAATAGTTTTACCGACAAAAATAAAAAGAAAATGATTATTTTTTATTTTTTTTGCCCTCGCAAAAGGAAAATACTTGCATATATCATTTTTTTTTCGTACCTTTGCACACGATTTTGTACAGGCGATGATTTAGTGTCTTGCTAATAGCCTTTCTTTCCCAATTATTCTTTATTGTTAACTGCGCTACGCGCTGTTTGAGGTTAATCCACTAAGTTGTTAGGAGATAGACAACATAGTATCTAATGGTGGAGCGCTCTTACATAGAATCTATCCTTATTATTATATGCAATACGAATTGAACAAACTGGAGCGTATGACGCTCGAAGAAGTGCGCACTATTGCTGAACAGATGGGTTTGAAGCCCCGTCGGTCGCAATCGTTGCGCGAGATTAGTTATGCTATCTTAGATGCTCAGGCGGATAACCGTGCTCGCGAAGTGCAAGCCAAAGAAGATGCGAAAGCAGAGCGCCGCGTGCGTACCCGCGGCACCAAGACCGTGAAGAAAGTGGAGACCCAAGGAATGAAGAGTGAGACAGTGGTCGCTACCGTGGGCAACGAGCAGGAGCAGATGAAAGAGATGCAGGAGCAGTTAAAACAAAACAACCACAAGCAAAACAAGACCGTACGCGCCATTGAGGCACGCAAGCCGCTGCCGAAACTGCAAGAACCGGCGCCGGTGATTGCTGTGCCTTCCGTGCTGGAAATCAATCCCGTAGCCCTTCCGGAAGACGAGGCAATAGCAGAAGCGAAAAAGAAAAAGCCCAGCATAGGTGATGTACTGACTATGCGCGGACAGGCTATGCAAAAGCCGAAAGCCGCCGAAGAGACCACGAGCGACGAGAAGGCATCTGTTGCACCCGCCCAAGAACCCGTTGCTATTGAGGAAGACGCAGCGGCTATCGCTGCTGTTGCCGAAGCCGCTGCGCAAGAAGGAACGAAGAAAAGACGCAGCCGCAAGAAGAAAGCCGCTGAGGAAGATGAGACTGCCGAATTGATGGACGCAAACACCGGCGTACTAAACGCCTCTAACGAAACAAACGCGGAGTCGAATGAAAATGCAGATGCTGCGTCCGCTGAGCAAGAGTTCCTGCAAACTACTAATCTACCACAGCAACCCACCGAAGCGCAACAAACGCAGAAACAACCACAAAAGGAGCAGCGCCCGGCTATCGACCTGAAAGAGAATGTGATAGCAATGGGTACACTGGAGAACACCCCAGACGGCTATGGGTTCTTGCGCTCTGCCGACTACGACTACCTGCCCTCGCCGGACGATATCTATGTATCGAAAGACCAGATTCGGCAATACGGGCTGAAGCCAGGCGACACCGTAGAGTGCACTATCCGCGTGAACAAAGACCCCGATAAGTTCTTCCCGATGGATAAAGTGATACGAATCAACGGATTAGACCCAGAGTTAGCCAAAAATCGTATCGCTTTCGAAAACCTGACCGCACTCTTCCCTACCGAGAAGTTCCGCCTCTGCACAGGCAAAAACGACCCGCTTTCCATCCGTATCATCGACCTCTTTGCCCCCATCGGCAAAGGGCAACGCGGACTGATTGTGGCGCAGCCGAAGACGGGTAAGACCGTGCTGCTCAAGAACATCGCCAATGCCATTGCTGCCAACCACCCCGAGGTGTATATGATTGTGCTGCTGATAGACGAGCGTCCCGAAGAGGTAACGGACATGGCGCGGAGCGTGAATGCGGAGGTGATAGCCTCTACCTTCGACGAGCCTGCAGAGAACCATGTAAAGGTGGCGAACATCGTGCACGAGAAAGCCAAACGACTGGTCGAAAGCGGACACGATGTGGTGATTCTGCTCGACTCCATTACGCGTCTGGCACGCGCATACAACACCGTAGCGCCATCCAGCGGCAAAGTGCTATCCGGAGGTGTGGAGGCGCAAGCCTTGCACAAGCCAAAGCGTTTCTTCGGAGCGGCACGAAACATAGAAAACGGTGGTAGCCTGACGATTATCGCCACCGCACTCACCGAGACAGGCAGCAAAATGGATGATGTCATCTTCGAAGAATTCAAGGGGACGGGCAACATGGAGTTGCAACTCGACCGCAAACTGGCAAACAAGCGTATTTTCCCCGCGGTGGACATACCCGCTTCTAGCACCCGCCGCGACGACTTGCTGCTACCGCAGGATGTGCTCTCCCGCATGTGGATGATTCGCAAACAACTGAGCGATATGAACGGCATTGAGGCGATGGAGAGACTGAAAGGGGTGATGGAGCGAACGGAGAACAACGATGAGTTCCTGCTCTCCATCTCAGGCGCAAGATAGAACCGACAAAGAGCCCCCTAACATAAAAGCCTTTCCTACATAGTCCAACACGAGAGCATTACGTAGGATATACGTAGGATATACGTAGGATATACGTAGGATAACCGAGAGCATATACTGTCTATCATCTTACTTTCAGCGGCAGATTTGCATGAAGCACTATATCTCCGCGAAGACCCACAAACAGACCGCCCTAAAAGTTTTTAATGATTCTTTAATGGCTTTTAATGGAGTAAAAGAATTTAACTGAACACAGCAAAACCTATGCGTATCCTGATTATCAACGGACCCAACCTAAATATGTTAGGGCGACGCGAGCCCGATATCTATGGTAGCAAGACCATGGAAGATGTGCTTAACGACCTCCGTCGGCAGTTCCCCGAGGTGTCGCTGGACTACTACCAGAGTAACCACGAGGGATGCTTGATTGACCGTTTGCAGGAGTGTGCTTTTCGCAACGCCAATGCAGTAAACGGATACGACGGCGTGGTATTGAATGCTGGAGGATACACCCACACTAGCATAGCCCTGCGCGACGCTGTGGCGATAGTGCCCGTCCCTGTGGTAGAGGTGCATATTTCGGATATTCGGCAGCGGGAAGCCTTTCGGCAAATCAGTCTCCTGACCGACGTCTGCCAACACACTATCATGGGAATTGGCATCAAATGCTATGCCGAAGCGGTAGAATGGCTTCTGAATAGCTAATGCTAATTGTTTAATAGAGGCAACATGGCAATTCCTAATTACAAACTAAAAGTATTAACTCGCAGATTGTTGCTTGTCTGCCTACTTTTGGTAGGTCGGCAGATTATCCCTTGCCACGGGCAGAATAACCCATATGTGGACGATAAGTTCTTCCACATGGGGTTTCAATTGGGTTTGAACTTCATGTCGTATGGTATAACCGACTCTCATCAGTCTATTGCGCCGCTTGGCGGCGAGGTGATGTATGCGCGGGTAAGTAGTCTGCTACCGGGATTTGGGGTAGCATTCGTAATGGACTTGCGGCTGTCGAAGCACCTTAATTTGCGTATCACTCCGGGCTTGGAGTTTGCACAACGCACTATCTCCTATGCGACAAAAAATGGTCCCTACGAGGGTTGGCAGGTAGGTCCGGACAAGATAAAGACGCAGAACCTGCTCTGCATTCCCATTTCCGTCCCTGTTTACTTAAAATGGTCTGCCAGCCGCGAACGCAACTACCGACCTTATCTGCTGGTGGGCGGTGGCGTAGCGTTCAATGTGAACCCGAGTAAGGTGGAAGATTATGTGCAAACAAAAGTGTTCGATGGGTTTGTAGAAGGCGGACTTGGGTGTGATTTCTATTTCTCTTGGTTTAAGTTCTGCCCCCAATTGACTTACCGAGTAGGTTTTGCTAACCAACTGAAAACCATTGATACTTATACGGATCCCCTCCCCGAACAGCAGGTATTCACCGGTCCTATGAAAAAGATGCTCAACAGGGCATTGGTACTCACTTTCAACTTTGAATAAATGCGCAAGTATTCTATTGGTATATTGCTTCTCTGCCTCATCGGGCTACTATTCGGTTGCCAAGCCGACCGTCTCACCGATGACCCGAACTGCCGTTTGGCTTTCTCTCGGGATACCGTGCTGTTTGACACAGTATTCACCTCCATCGGCTCTTCTACGCAACGGCTAATGGTCTTCAATCCCAACAAGAATGCACTGCAGATAGAGCGCGTAGCATTGGCTAACGGCAAATACTTCCGCGTGAATATGAATGGAGAGCCTCTGGACGGAGGCTCCTCACCAGCCAATCAAGGAAGAAAGATTACCATCGCTGGCGGGGATTCGATGTTTGTCTTTATCCGTGCCACCATCGACCCGCAGGACAGCAACTCGCCGGTATTCATTTGCGACACACTGCTCTTCGGCTTACCGCAAGGAGTACAGCAAGTGATACTCGAAGCCTACGGGCAGGATGTAGTATTGATTCGTAGCGCAAAAAGACGCACGGAGTATGCGCGGGACTTTGTCTTCAAACGCGATAAACCATACCTGATTTACGACTCGGTTTTGATAGGCGGGAAGATGAGCATTGAGGCAGGGGCTACGCTGTATATGCACCAAGGAGCGGCTATTTTTGCTTTGGGCGATATGGAAGCCGTAGGCACTATGAATCAGCCGATTACCATGCGTGGAGACCGTTTAGACAGGCTCTTCGACTCCGTTCCCTACCGCTATGCCGCAGGTATGTGGGACGGGCTTTATCTGCTCAACTACAAAGACGCACCAAGCGCTACCTATGCCTTCGATTTTCTTACCTGCGAGGGAGGAAATATCGGACTCTACTGCTACAGCGAGCGAACAGAAGACCTGCCCTCGCTCTTCCTCCAGAATAGTCGGCTGCACAACCATGCTTTGTATGGCGTAGTGCTCCAAAACACCAATGCCACCATTGCCAATACGGAGATTAGCAACTGCGCTTCCTACTGCCTGTATCTGGACGGAGGCGAGTACGACATTGTGCATACCACCATTGCTTCCTATTTCGGCTCTACCAATGTGAACATCCAATCGACGCAGAAAGAAGATGTAGCAGGCGTGTACATCAATAACCTAAGCAAGACAGGTGCGGCTACGAATGTAAGTGTGCGCAACTCGATTATCACAGGCAGTAGGCGCAATCAATTAGTGTTGGCAACTCCCCTGCCGCAATACTACGCCGGCGAATGGTACGGCAACTACCTCAAGACCGACTCGCTGACCATTCCCCATGCACACAGCAATATCTATTGGTCGGAAGAAGACACCGTGGAGGTTTTCCGCAATACCTATTATAAATATAAGGAGTACCGCTACTATGATTTCCGTCTCGACACCCTCTCGCCTGCCAGAGGCATAGGCGACTCTATTGCTGCTCTCCCCTATCCCTTTGACCGCAATGGCATTAGCCGAGCGAATAAGCGCCCCGATGCCGGCTGCTACCAGTTTGAGGAATAGCATGCCCTTTTATTTGCATATCTTTGAAAAAAGCAGAACCTTTGCCAACGGATTATAAAACAACACCTTATCTCAAACCCACAATGCAAATCGCTTTCACTACACAACTGCCTGCTGAAGGATTTCGGCGACTGACATACAACAAAGGGCAGTTTGGGCTCTATGCGCCTTTCGAGGAGGCAGAAGTGTTGGTATCCACTTTTGATAAGCCTGTTTCGCGGGAGATGATTGCCGGCATGCCGCGGCTTCGGTTAGTGGCTAACTTCGGCGTAGGTTATAACAATATCGACTTGGAGGCATGCCGTGAGCGAGACATTCGCGTAACCAACACACCGCAGCCTGTGATAGAGCCGACGGCGGAGTTAGCATTTGCGCTGATGATAGGCATAGCACGACGGACAGCAGAGTTTGACCGACAGTTGCGAGCAGGGACCGCAGAGCCGTTTGGCGTGATGAACAACCTGAGCCATTCGCTGTATGGGAAGACATTGGGAATCATAGGAATGGGTCGCATAGGACAGTCGCTGGCACGACGAGCCTTGGCAAGCGGAATGCAAATCATTTACCATAATAGACATCGACTTCCTGAGGATATTGAGGGACGTTATGAGGCGCAGTTTCTCGGCTTTGATGAACTTTTGCAGACGGCTGATTTTGTGTCGCTTAACCTACCCTACACCGCTGCTGTTCACCACCTAATCAGTACGCGAGAGTTGCGGATGATGAAGCCGACGGCTTATCTTATCAACACAGCGCGAGGGGCACATGTGGACGAAGCCGCACTGATAGAGGCACTTCGCGAAAACGAGATAGCAGGAGCAGCGATGGATGTGTTCGAGCATGAGCCGATGATTAGCCCTGCACTGCTGGAGATGGATAATGTGCTACTATCGCCCCATACGGGTACAGGCACTTGGGAAGGACGATTAGATATGTGCGAGAATGTGTGCGACAACATCTTGGCATTTGCGGCAGGAGACTGGAAGAAAATGGATATTGTACTATAACTAAGGAGAGTAATTGGTGCTATTTTTTGCACCAGTTACTTTTTTTATGTAAAAAATTTGGAAATTGAGAAAAAATGTAGTACCTTTGCACGCGAATTAGTTTATCTTGAAATCCTTATCAAAAACAGTATAGTTATGGATATTACCGCTCGCTTTTTGAAGTATGTGTCATTTTGCACGACTTCGGATGAAGAAACCAACATGACGCCCTCTACCCCGGGGCAAATGGAGTTTGCAAAGTACCTTCGCGATGAACTGAAAACCATCGGATTGCAGGAGGTAGAGTTAGACGATAACGGATATATCATGGCGACCCTTCCTGCCAACACAGAGGGCAAGCCCACCATCGGCTTTATCGCCCACATGGATACCGCGCCCGACGCCAGCGGCAAGCATATCCAGCCACAAGTAGTGAAAGCCTACGACGGCAAGGACATCGTGCTCAACGAAGAGGAGAACATCGTACTCGAAGTCAGCAAATACCCTGAGATACAGCACTATACAGGGCAAGACATCATAGTTACAAACGGCAAGACACTGCTTGGAGCAGACGATAAAGCCGGTATCGCGGAGATTGTATCCGCGTGCGAGTACCTGCTCCAACACCCCGAGATTAAGCATGGTAAGATTCGCGTAGGCTTCACGCCCGACGAGGAAATCGGACAGGGCGCAGACCACTTCGATGTAGCGAAGTTCGGGTGCGACTTTGCGTACACCATGGACGGCGGTGCGGTTGGCGAGTTAGAGTTTGAGAACTTCAATGCGGCAAGCGCGAAGATTCATATCCACGGCGTGAATGTCCACCCGGGTTATGGCTACCACAAGATGATTAACTCCATGCGCATCGGCTACCAATTAGCAGTGATGCTCCCGCGCTGGGAGACGCCCGAGCACACGCAGGGATACGAGGGATTCTACCACCTTGTTGGCATGAGCGGCACCGTGGAGGAGACCACGCTCAGTTATATCATCCGCGACCACGACCGCCATCGTTTCGAGAGCCGCAAACGCGAGATGGAGCACCTTGTGCGGAAAATAAATCGAGAGTACGGCGAGGGCACCGCAGAGATAGAGATTCGAGACCAATACTACAACATGCGCGAGAAAGTGGAGCCTGTGATGCACATCGTTACGCTCGTAGAAGAAGCGATGAAAGAGGTGGGCATCACACCGAAAGTGCAGCCTATCCGCGGAGGCACCGACGGTGCAAGACTATCTTTCGAGGGGCTACCCTGCCCGAACATCTTCGCCGGCGGTGAGAACTTCCATAGCCGCTACGAGTACCTACCCATCCCATCCATGGAGAAAGCCATGCAAGTGATACTCAAGATAGTAGAGAAAGCATAACCTTAGCAATATATCGTCTATGCAGTACAGGTATTCAGGACATAGCGGGTTGCAGTTGCCGGTGCTATCCTTAGGACTTTGGCATAACTTCGGCAGCGTGGACAGGCATGAGAATGCGCGGGCTATCTTGCTGCGAGCGTTCGAGGCAGGCATCACGCATTTTGACCTTGCCAACAACTACGGGCCCTTGCCCGGTAGCGCAGAGATTACTTTCGGTCGCGTCTTGCGCGAAGACCTTGCTACCCACCGCGATGAGATGATTATCTCCTCCAAAGCGGGCTACCGCATGTGGGATGGACCCTACGGAGACGGAGGCTCGCGCAAGTACCTAATGGCTTCATGCGACCAAAGCCTGAAACGCACGGGGCTCGACTATTTCGATATTTTCTATTCCCACCGCTACGACCCTAACACACCTATCGAAGAGACGATGCAGGCGTTGGTAGATATTGTTCGTAGCGGCAAAGCCCTCTATGCCGGTATCAGCAACTACCCCGCCGACAAGCAGGTGGAATGCTACCGATACCTTGCAGACGCCCATGTGCCATGCGTACTAAGCCAATACAAAGCGAACATGCTCTTCACCGAGAAACTGGAGCAGAACCTACCATTAGCGCAACAGCACGGATCTGGCTTTATCTGCTTCTCACCGCTGGCGCAGGGTATCTTGACAGACCGATACCTGAACGGTATCCCCGAAGGCAGCCGCGCCGCGCGTCCCGAGGGCTACTTGCAACGCGAGCAGATTACCGACGAACTGATGGCGCACGTGCGCCAACTCAACGACGAAGCCAAAGAACAAGGACTTACATTAGCACAATACGCACTCCAATACCTACTCCGACAAGAAGGCGTTACAAGCGTCATCATCGGCGCCAGCAGCGTAGAACAATTGGATAAAAACTTGCAAACAATTAGTAATCTATAAAAACATGAAAACGACTCCGTACACCGCGACCCATATTGCGTTGGGCGCAAAGATGGCAGACTTTGCCGGTTTTAACATGCCTATCCAATACCCCACGGGTATCAACCAAGAGCACATGATTGTCCGCAACGGCGTGGGCGTGTTCGATGTGAGCCACATGGGTGAGTTCTGGGTAAAGGGTGAGAAGGCATTGGATTTCTTGCAGTACATCACCACCAACGATGTGAGCAAACTGGACGCCGGCAAGGCGCAATACACCTGCATGCCCAACGGAAAAGGCGGTATCGTGGACGACCTGATTATCTACAAATACTCCACCACGAAATACCTGATGGTAGTTAATGCAGGCAATATCGATAAAGACTGGGCATGGGTGAACGAGCATAACACCTTCGGTGTGAGCCTTGAGAACGCCTCCGACCGCTATGCGCAACTTGCCGTGCAGGGTCCGAAAGCCACTGAGATGCTGCAACTGCTGACCGATGCAGACCTGAGCGCTATTCCTTATTATAGTTTCCGCGAGTGGTCTTTTGCTGGCGTGCAGGGTGTTATCCTGAGCAACACGGGCTACACCGGCGCAGGCGGTTTCGAGTTGTACTTCCCGAAAGAGTATGCCGAGCAGATTTGGAATGCGCTCTTCGAGGTCGGCAAAGACTTCGGATTGGCACCCATCGGTTTGGGCGCACGCGACAGTCTCCGTTTGGAGAAATGGTATTGCCTCTACGGGCACGACATTGACGACACTACCTCCCCCCTCGAGGCAGGGCTCGGATGGATTACCAAGTTCGATGCGAAGGACTTCATCGACAAGGAGTTCCTGCTGAAACAGAAAGCCGAAGGCGTGCAACGCAAATTGGTGCACTTCGAGTGCCAAGAGCGGGCTATCCCCCGCAACGGCTATGAGATTTGCGACGCTGAGGGCAACATCATCGGCAACGTAACCAGCGGTATCATGCTACCGAACACCAAAGTAGGTATCGGCATGGGCTATGTGAAGACTGCCTTTGCAAAGAAAGAGACCATCATCTACATCAAGATTCGCGAGAAACTCATCCCCGCAAAGATTGTCTAAGGCTAAACCATTACTATATTCTTTCGCTACACCATGTAGCGAAAGAATATAATAACAGTACAACCACAACACACTTTCCCAACCCCTACCTATTTCGTTCTTAAAAATGTACAATTGTTAAGATTCCTTCGCCGTTATTCCTCCGTTCCTTTCTCGCGTATTTTTCGCGGGTCTCTCGCGAGTCTCCCGTGGGTCGGCAGCAAGGAAATCCCGAACAAGAAATGTACTATTATTAAGATTTTCCATCCACAAGCCCGCCAAGTAAAACTGATAAAGACACACAAAAGGGGAAGAAAATCTTCCCCTTTTGTGTTGTTATTTAGTAATCCGCTTATCCGAATGCTTGCATGTTTTGCGGGTTAAAGAGTTCTTTTCCTTCGGGGGTGTAGGCATAGTCGATACGGTCTTGGTAGTGCTGCTCTACCTTCCCGCGGACAATTTTCATCGTAGAGTTGACCATGTGGTTCTGCTCGGTAAAGGCTTCGGGCAGGACAGCCAGCGCCTTCGGAAGCCACTGTTCGGGGAACTCGCCATAGTGTTTGCCGCCCTTGCGGTACTCGTTCACCTCGTCCTGTATCTTCTGCAACATCAGTCGTTTCCCCTCATCTGTCTTAGGGTCAACGCCCTTGCTCTGCGCATATTCCTTGAGCGTATCTTTGTTGGGTACGATGAGCGCGATGGTATAGGGGTCTTGATTGTTGTGCAGCACCACTTGCTCAACATACTTGCTGCCGTCCGTCAGTCCGTCCTCGAAGCCTTCGGGGCTGTACTTCTCGCCGTCGGCACTGATAAGTAGCGACTTGAAGCGCCCGACCACCCAAAGGAAGCCCGGGTGTTTCTTCGTCACATAGCCCATGTCGCCCGTGTGGAGCCAGCCATCCACAATGGTCTTCGCCGTGGACTCGGGGTTCTTCCAATAGCCCGCCATCACATTTTCGCCGCGGATGACTATCTCGCCGCGCTCGCCGTCGGGAACCTCGTTTCCTTCGGCATCGCAAATCTTCAAGTCCAACGGCTTCACGATACGACCGCTGGAGCCGAAGATGGCATGCCCCGTGGAGTTGGCGCAGATGATAGGAGTCGCTTCGCTCAAGCCGTAGCCTTGGAACATCGGCATGCCCACCGCGCAGAAATAGCGCTGCAACTCAATGTCCAACAATGCTCCGCCGCCCACAAAGAAGAGCATTCGCCCGCCGAAGCCCTCGCGCACTGCCTTGAAGATAATCTTGTCAAACAATTTGACCAAAGGCTTGCGCCATGCTTGGCAACCGCCTTGGTTCCAATACTCCTTATTATATTTTATGGCATTGTTGAGCGCGAAATTGTAGAGTTTCTCCACCACGGGACCTTTGGCTTTGATACCGCCTTCGATACTCTTTTTGAAGTTTCGTGCCAACGCAGGCACCGAGAGCATGACATGCGGACGCACTTCCTTGATGGAGATAGGGATGTTCTTGAGCGTAGCCATCGGAGTCTTGCCAACGGGCACGGTAGCGATAGAGCCGCAGTAGGACATCATTGTGTAGAAGCCCGCCACATGCGCAAAACAATGGTCAAGCGGCAGGATGATAAGCATGACGGCGTCGCGCGGCACGCTGATGATAGAGCGAGCCTGCTCTACATTGGCGGTGTAGTTGCGGTGGGTCAGCAGGATACCCTTCGGGTCTGCCGTGGTGCCGGAGGTGTAGGAGATGTTGGCATAGTCATCTGGCTGCACCGACTTGTATCGCTCCACGAAGGCTTCGGGTGTTTGAGCAAGGAAGTCGCGCCCACGCTGCATTACCTCATCAATACCCATCTCCTTCTCGCCGTACTCTTCTATTGGGTCAAGCACGATGACATGACGCACATTGGGGCAGTCGGGCAGTATCTTGCGAATCTTGGGCAACTGCTGCTCCGAGGCAATGATGAAGCAGGCATCGGAGTGCTGAACACGGAAGAGCAAATCGCTCGCCTCGGCTAACTTAATGCTGAGCGGCACATTCACCGCGCCGGCATAGAGGATACCCAACTCCGCGGTAACCCAAAGGTTGCGCCCCTGCGAGAGCAGCGCCACGCGCTCACCTTTCTCCAAACCCAGTGCCATCAAGCCTGCACCGATGACATGCGCCTGCTCGCGGGTCTGCGCGTAGGTCGTTTCCGTCCATTGGTTGTCCACTTTCTCGCGGAGGAAGACATGGTCTGCATACTCACGAGTGTATTTCTCTACAAAATCAATGATAGTCAATCGCTTATCCATATTGTTGTTATTGTTTTATTTGACAAAGGATTGTAAATCGGCTGCAAAGATACAAATAAAAAATGGAATACACAATAGCAGAGGGTTATTTCACAAAAATGCAACATAGGATTTGCATAATTCAATTATTATATCATTTGAGCAGCCGTCCTCATGGCAATTCTCTTCTTCTCGCTCAACATCCCTTGCCTGCGAAACGGGCTGCACAAGATTCTCTATTGGCGAGTTTATGCTATCCGATACCTTACCCGCAAAACCTGCATAGAATCGAAATTTCTACGAAAAAACATACTATTTCTTGTGTATTTCAAAAAAAAGCAGTAACTTTGTGGGCTGATTTATTAAAAACATTAATGTACTAACCAAATTCTACAAAAGGAACAATGAATTTAGAAAACAGAGTGATTGCCGTGGTAGGACTCGGGTATGTCGGGCTACCGTTGGCTATTGAGTACGGAAAGAAATACCGTGTGATTGGTTTTGATGTAAACAAAGCGCGTGTGGCTGAGTTGGAAGCGGGCGAAGACCATACGCTGGAAGCAGACCTCGCCGGCATGGCGCAGGCACGCGCCCTCTTCGCGGAGAGCCTTGGGACAAAGGGCTTGTCCTTCTCTGCGTGTGCGGACGACCTCGTGCAGGCGAACACCTATATCGTTACGGTGCCCACACCCATTGACCGCTTCAACAACCCCGACCTGACACCCCTCTTGAAAGCCAGTGAGACCATCGGCAAGACGCTGCGCAAGGGCGACCTCGTTATCTACGAGTCCACCGTTTACCCGGGTTGTACCGAGGAAGACTGCGTCCCCGTATTGGAGCGCTTCAGCGGGCTCAGATTCAACCAAGACTTCTTCTGCGGCTACTCCCCGGAGCGTATCAACCCTGGCGACAAGGTGAACACCCTGACGAAGATTAAGAAGATCACCTCCGGCTCAACGCCCGAGATAGCCGACCTGGTGGACGCGCTCTACAACAGCATTCTCGAGAACGGCACCCACCGCGCGCCCAACATGAAAGTGGCGGAGGCAGCCAAAGCCGTGGAGAACTCGCAGCGTGATGTGAACATCTCTTTCATGAACGAGTTGGCACTTATCTGCGACCGCGTGGGTATTGACACCAACGACGTGATAGAGGCGGCGGGCACGAAGTGGAACTTCCTGAAATACCGCCCCGGACTGGTGGGCGGGCACTGCATCTCCGTGGACCCATACTACCTCGCCCACAAAGCCAAGTCGCTTGGCTACGACCCACAAGTTATTCTCTCCGGACGGGCAGTGAACAACTCTATCGCGAAGTTCATTGCGGACAAGGTGCTGAAACTCATGATTCAGCATGACCACAAGATAAAGGATGCCAATGTGCTGTTGCTCGGCGTTACCTTTAAGGAGAACTGCCCGGACTGTCGCAACACGAAAGTCGTGGACATCGCCACCGAGTTGGAGGAGTTTGGCTGTCAAGTAGATATCTTCGACCCGTGGGCATCGCCTGAGGTGGTGAAGCATGAGTACGGCAAGACACTGCTATCCGCTATCGACCCCACCAAGCACTACGATGCCATCATCGCTTGCGTGGCGCACAACGAGTTCCAATCCTTCCCCTTCGCCCAATACAAAGAGCAAGGCGCCATCATCTTCGATGTGAAGAACTTCGTGGACAGGACACTCGTAGACGGAAGACTATAAGATAATTATGAATTTTGAATTATGAATTATGAGTTCATTGTATGCCAACTATTCAGAGCAGACCACTCATAATTCATAATTCAAGATTCATAATTAAAAAGAGCATGGGCGCTCATAATTCATAATTCATAACTGAACATGACTATCGCAGTAGCAGGAACGGGTTATGTGGGGTTGTCGATGGCAACCCTCTTGGCGCAACACCACAGAGTGCTGGCAGTGGATATCGTGCCCGAAAAGGTAGAGATGATTAACCGCAGGCAGTCGCCTATCCAAGACGAGTACATCGAGAAGTTCTTTGCGGAGAAGACGCTCGACCTGACCGCCACATTAGATGCGCGGGCAGCCTACTCGCAGGCGGAGTTCGTGGTGATAGCCGCGCCCACTAACTACGACCCGCAGCGCAACTATTTCGACACCTCAGCGGTGGAGAGCGTGGTGCGCTTGGTCTTGGAGGTGAACCCCGAAGCCATCATGGTTATCAAATCAACCATTCCTGTCGGTTTCACCGAGGGCCTGCGACAGAAAACAGGTAGCCAAAACATCCTCTTTTCGCCCGAGTTCCTGCGCGAGAGCAAAGCCCTCTACGACAACCTCTACCCCTCGCGTATCATCGTTGGCACCAACATGCAGGACGAGCGTCTGCTCAACGCAGCGCACACTTTTGCCGCACTGCTGCAAGAGGGCGCGGTCAAGACCGATATTCCCACCCTCTACATGGGCTTCACCGAGGCGGAAGCGGTCAAACTCTTTGCCAACACCTACCTCGCGTTGCGAGTCTCCTATTTTAATGAACTCGACACCTACGCCGAAATGAAAGGGCTGAGCACACAAGACATCATCAACGGCGTCTGCCTTGATCCCCGTATCGGCACCCACTACAACAACCCTTCTTTCGGCTACGGCGGCTACTGCCTGCCTAAAGACACCAAGCAGTTGCTCGCCAACTACCAAGACGTACCCGAGAACCTCATCGAAGCCATCGTGGAAAGCAACCGCACGCGCAAGGACTTCATCGCCGACCGCGTGCTCGCCAAGGCGGGGTACTACGACTATTTCCACAACGGCTCATACAATGCAGCCGAAGAACACCCCTGCACCATCGGCGTCTTCCGACTGACGATGAAGTCCAACTCCGACAACTTCCGCCAGTCGAGCATACAAGGTATCATGAAGCGCGTGAAAGCCAAAGGGGCACAGGTCATCATCTACGAACCCACCCTACCTAATGGCTCCACTTTCTTCGGTTCCATCGTAGTAAACGACCTCGCACAGTTCAAGTCACAATCGCAAGCCATCATCGCCAACCGCTACGATGCCTGCCTTGACGATGTGCAAGACAAAGTCTATACCCGCGACCTCTTCCGCAGAGACTAAACACGCAATGCTAAACATGTTATGAAACAATCCATCAAATACCCTTTCCTGGCAATGATTGCCCTATTATCCGCTGCCTGCGGCGCACTCCATGAACAATCGGAAAACAATGCCGAAAAGACTCCTATCCATAAGCCTGAGATTACCATCTCCGACAATGTGTTCTCTCCCGAAGCCCTGTGGGCGATGGGACGCATCGGCAGCGTGGTGCCCAACGAAGAATTGTCGCTGGTGGCATACACGGTGTCGTACTACAGCGTGGCGGAGAACCGCTCCACCACGTGGGTGCGAGTGTGCGAATACAGCCCGTCTAACACGGGCAAACCCCGACTTGTCAGGGTGGTTGATGAGTTCGTGGGAGGACAACCTGCTTGGACGAACGACGGGAGGTTGCTCTATATGAAAGGCGGGAAGGTATGTCTGACCGACTGGAAAGACCACAGCCGCGACCTTACGCTGACGGGGTTTGAGCAGCCCATCGAGGGTTTCTTGCTCTCGCCCGACAATCGGCAGATTCTCTTGGTTTCAACGGTAAAAAGTCATCCGACGACGGCTGACATCTACCCCGACCTGCCGCAGGCGAGCGGACGTGTGGTGGAAGATCTGATGTATAAACATTGGGACGAGTGGGTGGACGAGGTGCCGCAGCCATTCCTCTGCGCACTCACGATGGATAAGCGGACGCTGGCGGTAGCGGGCAGTCGCAGCCTGCTGAAAGGGACGGTCTTCGAGAGCCCGATGCGCCCGTGGGGAGGCACGGAGCAACTTTCATGGAGTCCCGACAGCAAGACCATTGCCTACACCTGCCGCAAGAAGACAGGGCTTGAGTATGCCGTCTCCACCAACTCCGATATCTATCTGTACGACACCGAGACCGGCGAGACACGCAACATCACCGAAGATAACCTCGGCTACGACACCAACCCCGCCTACTCGCCCGACGGGCAGTGGATTGCATGGCTCAGCATGGAGCACGACGGCTACGAGAGCGACGAGAATCGGCTCTTCGCCATGGACACCCGCAGCGGTAAAAAAGTGTTCCTCAGCAAGGGGCTGGACAGCAATGTGGATTCCTACTACTGGAAGGATAACAATACCCTTGTTTTCAACGCCGTATGGCATGGGACGGAGCGTATTTATCAGGTGGTATTCGGCAGCGACCAAGCACCTTGTATCAGCCAACTGACGCCAGACGGGCAGTACGACTATGAGTTAGGCGGGCATATAGGCAGCGACCTCATCTGCCTGCGCCACTCCATGGAGCGCGCCAACGAGATTTATGCGATGGATACGAACCAAGTCATCGCTCCGCTCACCAATGAGAACGGAAATATCTACTCGCAGGTAGCGATGGGCACCGTGCAGCCGCGTTGGCAACGGACGACCGATGGCAAGCAGATGCTGACATGGGTGGTCTATCCTCCGCATTTCGACCCCGCGAAGAAATACCCCACCCTGCTCTTCTGCGAGGGCGGACCTCAGTCGCCTGTGAGCCAGTTTTGGAGTTACCGCTGGAACTTCATGGCGATGGCGGCGCAAGGCTATATCGTGGTAGCGCCCAACCGCCGCGGGTTGCCGGGCTTCGGCTATGAGTGGAATGCTGCCATCAGCGGCGACTACGGCGGGCAGTGCATGCGCGACTACCTGACTGCCATTGACGAGATTTGCCGCGAGCCCTATATCGACCGCGACCACCTCGGCTGCGTAGGAGCTTCCTTCGGCGGATTCAGCGTCTATTGGCTCGCAGGACACCACGACAAGCGATTCAAAGCCTTCATCGCACACGACGGGATTTTCAACATGGAGATGCAGTACCTCGAGACCGAGGAGAAATGGTTCGCCAACTGGGATATGGGCGGTGCGTACTGGGAGAAGAACAATCCCACCGCGCAACGTACCTTTGCTAACTCGCCCCACCGCTTCGTGGACAAATGGGACACCCCTATCCTCTGTATTCACGGCGAGAAAGACTACCGCATCCTCGCTAATCAAGCCATGGCTGCCTTCGACGCGGCAAAGATGCAAGGCATACCCGCACAGTTGCTCATCTTCCCCGATGAGAACCACTGGGTGCTGCAACCGCAGAACGGTATCCTCTGGCAGCGCACCTACTTCGCTTGGCTTAATAAATGGCTGAAAACATGCAACTAACTATCATCATATTCGCCGCTATACTGCCTGCGTTCCTGCTGGTGCTCTATATCTGGCTGCGCGACAAATATCAGCGCGAGCCGATAACAGAGGTGCTTAAAGCCGTCGGATTGGGCATTTTATCTGCTTTCTTGGCGGCACTCGTTGAGGGATTTTTCCAAGGATTCGGCATTGTGTCCGAGAGTCCGACCACCCTATTGGGCGCAGCGTGGAATGCTTTTGTGGGAGCCGCAATCCCCGAAGAGAGCGTGAAACTGCTGGTATTGGCGCTTTTCCTTCGGCACAATCGCTATTTCGATGAGCGTTTTGATGGGATTGTGTATGCCTGCGCGGTGGGGATGGGCTTTGCGGGGACGGAGAACATCGTGTATCTGTTCAGCAACATCAACGAGTGGGAGACAGTGGCTATCCAGCGTGCGATTTTTGCCGTGCCCGGGCACTTCATGTTTGCCGTAGCCATGGGCTATTTCTACTCGTTGGTCTATTTCGGCGACGTGAGTTGGCGCATGCAGGGTCGGATTCTGTGGGTGCCCGTGCTGCTACACGGAGTGTATGACGCATTGCTGATGATGGCGAATGTCGGCACTATGTTGAGTGGCATACTGATTGCGCTTTTCTACGCCTTCTGCTTCATGATGTTCCGCTACGGGCGCGATAATATCAAGAAACATATCCAACGCGATGAGAACGACCCTAACCAAGTAGCCTTCTGGAGAAAATGACCAACTACGAAACCTGCATACGCGACCTCAAGCAAGGCAAATACGCGGGCGTGTATATGCTCTGCGGCGAAGAGCCTTATTACATTGACCAAGTGGCGGACTACATAGAGCAGAATGTGTTGGACGAAGCCTCTAAAGCCTTCGACCAGATAGTGCTCTACGGCAAGGAGATGCAAGGCGCTGACATCGCCCCCGCTATTTCCGCAGCGAGGGGGTTTGCCATGATGGGAGGCAGGAAAGTGGTCATCGTGAAAGAGGCGCAGAACATCAAGAAATGGGACGCACTGGGCTTGTATCTCGACAACCCGCAGCCCGACACCGTGCTGGTAATCTGCTACAAATACGGCACACCCGATAAACGCCAATCTTGGTGGAAAAAACTCGATAAAAGCGGTGCAGTGGTAATGCAAAGCGACCCCTTGCGCGACTACCAAGTGGAGAAATGGATTACCGCCTACATGCAACAAAAGAATGCCGAACTCAAAGCCCAAGGCATAGAACTCGCCATTGACCCGCGCGTAGCAAAACTGTTGGCGGACAACCTCGGCACCAACCTGACGGCGATTGTAGGCGCATTGCAGAAACTGATAGACGGTCGCCCCGAAGGCTGCAAACGCATTGACCCCGCGCTGGTGGAGCGCAACGTAGGTATCAGCAAGGACTTCAATATCTTTGAACTGCAAACGGCACTCATCCAAGGCGACATACTCAAAGCCAACCGTATCACGCAGTATTTTGCCACCTCGAAAGACCACACTATGATAAAGGAGTTGGGCGTGCTCTATAACTTCTTCGTCAACCTGATGATGTACCACTACCTGCCCGATAAGACAGAGCGGGTAGCAGCCGCCGCTTTAGGCATCAATCCCTATTTCGTCAAAGACTACGCTGCCGCCGCCAAGCGCTACTCCGCAGGCAAGACCTTCCGCATAGTAGGCTATTTCCGCGACACCGATGCCCGACTCAAAGGTATCAACAACCCATCTGCCACCGACGCAGACCTCTGGAAAGAACTCATCTACAAAATCATGCATTAACAATCGTTGCACCTGTGGGAAGGAGCACAGGTGCAACGGTTAAAGGTAGGCGGTTCGCCGCATGCTATGGATGTTGCATTTACCCCAGCCGCGCTGAGATAATACTCCAATTCAGCAACAACCATAGATTCTTCAGATAATCCGCCCTGCGATTTTGATAATCCAGATAGTAAGCATGCTCCCATACATCAATCGCCAATAGAGATTTCATGTCGTGGCGCAGAGGGTTATCTCCATTGGGCAATGCCAAGATGTGTAAATGCCCCTCTTTGTCCGTTGCAAGCCACACCCATCCGGAGCCAAAAAGCGAAATAGCAGCCTCAAAAAGCAAATCATGCATACGAGTGAAAGAACCAAAAGACTGCTCTATCAAGAATAGTAACTCACCGGATGGTTCTTTGGCTTTCTCTGTAGGTTTCAGTTGCTCAAAGAATAGTTGATGATTGAGCACTTGCCCCGCATTATTCGCCAACGCCCCCTCCGGCGCACGACGAACTATCTCCTCTAAAGGAAGACCTTCATACTCTGAACCGGACACAAGCCGATTCAGATTATCCACATAAGCACGAAAGTGTTTACCATAATGGTAAGAGAGCGTCTGCTGGCTCATCATAGGAGCCAAATCGTAGAGTTGGTATCCCAACTCGGGCAGTTGAAAAGAATAGGTTAACATAAGGTTAATAGGTTTAATGGCAACACTGTATTGTGTTACACCCTAATAGCCACAAATTGCATGCCAAAGTACCTCTGTTCTTTGGCATAAAATAAACAAAACACCGGTTTGTGGCTTATTGCAACGCTTTTCGTACTGCCTCCAACATAGGGTCTATGCTCGGCGTAGCGCCTACAGCCTGTAGCAGCCAATGGTTAGGCGTTAGGCGACCTTGTTGGTAGATACGGGTGTATTCCTCCGCCCATGCCTGCGGTGTAGGGCATTGGCGCAAGTGCTGACTCAACTGGAACTGCACGATATTGCCAATCGGGTAATTAGGCAAATACATCGGCACATCCACCATATGGGAATATATAGCCAACAGCGTACAGTCGTGCTCTCCTAACACAGGCTCGTAGTATTGATTCCATACCTCTTTGGCAATGCGGAGTGTCGCCTCGCGCAGCGATATTGCATCGGCTTCCGGATGGGCATAGAGCCACTGCCACATCTGCATATCCACAAGGCTCACACCCATAATCTCGTACATTGACCAGAAGATGTCCAAGTCAAGACCCTCTACATCGCCCATAGAGGGAGACTTAGACCCTCCCTGCCCCTCCCTTAAAGGGAGGGAACTATTCTCCCCCTTTAAGGGGGAGTTAGAGAGGGTCTTAGTGGGAGACTTCTTATTCTCCAGCAACTCCAAGTCGCGGGCTTGGAAGAGGAAAGCCGACGCCTCGGTAAATGCCGTGTTGGGTACACCGGCGAGGGTGTAGTAGTCTATATCATATAGGTCGAGCACCTGCTCCACATTGTGTCCAAATTCATGCACGGCGATGTTGTAGCCCTTGTAGTCCATACCACCCTGCCCTATTCGGGTACGCAAACGAGCGGGCTCTTGGCGTCCGAGTGCGGGCCAAGCATGCCCCGAGCCGCGAGCAGGCTCCACCACGATATGGCTGCAAATCTCTCTTGCCTTCTCCGGCGCAAAGCCCATCGTCTGCAACATCCTCGGCATATCCCTGCGGAAAGCCTCTGCGTCGGGATAGCGACGGCGGGTCTGCTCCGTCAGCGCATCTTGGTCTAAAGTCGCGCGCGTTTTGAAGCCGTCGTACCATATATCATATGGGCGCAAGCCGCGTCCTAATCGCTGCTCAATCAGTTTGCCGACAGCCGCCACTTCCGGCGCAGAGAGCAGGCTGCGGAAGAGCGAATCTATCTGCGCCATCGGCATCTCAATACTCTCCTCAAAATTACGGATGATAGCCGTGGGGGCTTGCGGACAATAAACATCTACCTGCTGATAGGCATGGAAATGCCCCAAGATACGCTCGTAACGCGTATCTGGTTCCCGATTAGGGTGCGCACAGGTGTTGGAATAGGGTTTCCAGTCGCATGGTGCATTGATAACCGCCCGAGGAATTGATTGGTCGATAATGCGTTGCATTACCCTGAAAATCATCTCCTGCCGCTCTTGCGAGAGGGTGTCTTTACCATAATTGGCTTTCAGTTCATCGCGTAGGTTCCAATGGGAAAGCAGCACCACATCCTCGTCCCAGAGCCGCCGCCCGTCCTCCGTGAGCAGGCTGCCCATATAGATATTGTAGTCAGCAATATAGTTCTCTGCGTCGGCATACGCTTGTGCTACCTCCTGCTCCACACGAGCAGGCACGCGGGTGGTGAACATATCGCCCATGCGGGCGGCAGCCCACTCGAAGCGCGACCATTCTCCGCCGAGCGTATTCTTCTCCGCCAAAGTATAGTGCGGGAAGTTCAAGATAGTGAGAAACGCCATCTTGTTGGCAAACATATCATCGCTGAAATGCGCCATGGGGCTATAGGCACTCATAATCCAGTCGGGCTCGCCCGGGGTAGCGGCATTGGTCAGTTGCGTAGGCTTGAGCAACTCCACCGACAGCATATCCGCCGACTCGTAGCACCGCTCCCATATACGCGACAACTGCTCCATCAGTGCGGCTCTCTCCGTATCGTTCGCCGCCACTTGCGCCACGGCAAACGCCTTGAACTCCTCTGCCGTGCCATCCTGCGCTTGCCACAGCGCCGCCGCCTGCGCCACACCGCGTGCTACCCGCGCACTATCTGCCTCGGGTTTCGCTGCCATCACTGCCGCCACGGTCTCCTGCACATCCTGCTCCGTGAGCACGCTATCTGCAGTCTTCACACAACTTGATAGTAACACCATAGAAAAGAAAAAAACGAATACCTTTTTCATAAACCCCATATATTTGACAATCTGACAATTTAGGATTTGACAATTTACGATTGGACAATTTACTATTTGACAATCTGACAATTTACGAATGGACAATTCTGCCCAAAATCCTCTCTTTCTCTGCGAGGGCAAAGCCCGAAGCAAGGTGTTATATATCCTGCTCGCTACGCTCACGAGATTCTAAGGATTCTTACAGAGCATTGCTATATCATTGTCAATTGTCCAATTGTAAAAAATGGCAGCCTCTGCCAAAAATCCTCTCTTTCTCTGCGAGGGCAAAGCCCGAAGCAAGGTGTTATATATCCTGCTCGCTACGCTCTATTTATCCCGACTTGTCGGGACGAGATTCTAAGGATTCTTACAGAGTATTGCTATATCATTGTCAATTGTCCAATTGTAAATTGTCCAATTGTCAAATATCAATACGCTTCCTCGGCATTCGGGAAACTACCGTCCTTCACAGCCTCAATGTAATTTCCCACCGCCGTGCTTACCTCGCCCGCCAATTCAGCAAAGTGGCGCAGGAACTTCGGTTTGAAGCCCGTGTTCAGCCCCAGCATGTCATGCAGCACCAGCACCTGCCCGCTTGTTGCGTTACCTGCGCCGATACCGATAGTGGGGCAACTCACCGCCTCCGTAACCTTTTCCGCCAATGCAGCAGGGATTTTCTCCAGCACGATAGAGAAGCAGCCCGCCTCGTCCAGCAGTTGCGCGTCGCGCAGCAGTTTCTCTGCCTCTCTCTCGTCTTTCGCCCGTAGCCCGTAGCCACCGAACTGATTCACACTCTGCGGGGTCAGTCCAAGGTGCCCCATAACGGGGATACCTGCCTGTACCAAGTGGCGCACCAGCGGCACTATCTCCTCGCCGCCTTCCATCTTCACCGCGTCTGCTCCACTCTCTTTCATCATGCGGATGGCATTGCGCACGCCATCCTCTACACTTACTTGATAACTGCCGAAGGGCATATCGGCAACCACCAGACAATGTTTAGCACCGCGCACTACGCATTTAGTAAGAAATATCATCTCATCAAGCGTGATAGGCAAGGTGTATTGGTTGCCACAGACTACATTGCTGGCGCTGTCGCCAACGAGAATCATATCCAGCCCCGCCTCGTCCAAGAGACGAGTGAGCGTAAAGTCATAACTGGTCAACATGGTGATTTTCTCACCTGCAGTTTTCATCTGACGAATCTTAGCGGTCGTCATCCGCGCATTTTGTACATGTACTGACATAACTATATTTGACAATTTGACAATTTACTATTTGACTATTTTCTATTTGAACTCTTGCAGGGGGTACCTACCTGAGTACTCGGACTAATTCCAATTTGTGCGGCAAAGATACTGCTTTTTTCTCGAATTAGCAAAAGAAATTTGCACAATTCAGCAAAAAGCAGTACCTTTGCGATGAAAAATGGTTAGTGGACAGTGGTCCTAATTCTCAATGCCCTCATGATTCTTTTGATTGAACATTAATTATCACCAATTGCCCACAAATTATCCAAAAATTTTTTGAGAAATTAACGGTATATTCATGGAAATTAATGTTAAAAATTCAGAGCATGCGCACTCATAATTCTTTTGATTGAACATTAATTACCGCAAATTGCCCACAAATTATCCAAAAATATTTTTTGAGAAATTAACGGTAAATTCATGGAAATTAATGTTAAAAATTCAGAGCATTTGCCCTCATAATTCTTATCTTCGCTACGCTTCGAACGATTTTTTCTTAATTCTTAATTCTTAATTAGCAATGCGTTCCCACTCCCTCATATACATATTGCTCTCCCTCAGCCTGTTGGGGCTGTTTCTATTAGACCTTAGCGGAGGAACTATTTGGCTCAATCCCTTCTCGCTCTTCGGCAATGAAAGCGATGCCCTCTCTTGTCAGATTCTGCTGAACCTGCGCCTGCCCAAAGCGCTCACGGCACTGTTGGCAGGCATCGGGCTATCTGTGTCGGGCTTGCTCATGCAGACGCTCTTCCGCAACCCCTTAGCGGGTCCCTATACCCTCGGCGTGTCTTCGGGTGCCAGCCTCGGCGTAGCATTGCTGACCATGTGCGGCTTCTCGCTCACCGCGTTGCATACCGCTTTCTCCACTTTCACAGCCGCCATCCTCGGCGCGGCGCTCGTCCTGCTGCTGGTGATGGCTGTCTCTCACAAAGTGCGAAGCAATGTGTCCCTGCTCATCGTCGGCATGATGTTCGGCTCTATCGCGGGCGCGTTGGTCAACCTGATACAAAACTTCGCCAACCCCGACTCGCTCAAACTCTTCATCGTCTGGACGCTCGGCTCGCTCACCAATGTCGGCTGGCAGCAGTTGCCGCTCCTCGCAGCGGTCGTATGCGCAGGTATGCTTATCTGCCTCTTCCTGATGAAGCCCCTCAACGGCTTGTCGCTGGGCGAAGAGTACGCACGAGGCTTAGGCATTCGCGTGGAGCGTGTGCGGCTATGGATAGTAGTTGCCACGGGTTTGCTCGCAGGCGGCATCACAGCCTATTGCGGTCCCATTGCCTTCATCGGCGTGGCGGTGCCGCATATCGCCCGCGGTATCTTCCGCTCGTCGAACCACCGTCTCACCCTGCCGGCCTCCGCCCTCATCGGAGCAAACATCCTCTTGCTCTGCGACTTCGTCTGCTCCGTCTTCACCTACCCTCTCCCTATCTCCACCGTCAGCGCCCTCTTCGGCGCCCCCATCATCATCTACATCATCCTCACTCACAAAGCATAAAAATTCTTAATTCTTAATACCACCACTAACCACTAACCACTAAAATTCTTAATTAGCCTTGGTTTTGCTCTCCATGTACTTTGCAGCAAAGGAGCATACGGGGCGGATAGTGAGGTGCTGTTGCTCGGCATACTGCAGCGCCGCCTCCATCAGGGGGGAGCCTATCCCCCTACCGCTTTGGTAGGCATAGGTATGGAGAATAACCATCTCCGTATCTGTCTGCTCAAACTCCAATTTTCCGACCAGCGTGTCCGCCTCCCGAGCGAGCACGAGGGTGTTCTCTACATGCGTGGTAATCATAAGCCTTTCTTAATTCTTAATTGCCATGTATCAAGACATCGTTGACACTTTTGTATCAGTACATCGTTGACACTATGGGTTGATTTATAAATAAGTTTTTACAATAATCATTGTTCTTTGACATAGTATTTGCATATCTTTGCCGTAA
>JALFGC010000087.1 GCA_022777485.1 Bacteroidales bacterium | reverse complement strand
TGGTGTCAAAAGGCAGTGGCGTTTCAGAATAAACATTTTGCCACGGTAGCCCATACGATTGAGGCGAGGTTGGAGGACATTCTCCATTATTTCGATGAACGTCATACGAATGCCTATGCCGAATCGCTCAATGCTAAAATCAAAACCTTCCGAGCGGCTTTGAGAGGGGTTAAGGACGTGAAGTTCTTCCTCTATAGATTGAGCACCATTTTCTCCTAATCAACACAGGGTTTTACCAGTGAGCCACCATAGTTAACGATTAGTTAGTGATTAGTTAATGATTAGTTAACGATTAGTTAGTGATTCTTGGGTGATTCTTGGGTGATTATAATGCCCATACCGAATCTCTACCGAGCCGTTACCGTAGCAACATCGACACAAAAAAGCTGCCTAACTCAACTCGTTAGACAGCCTTTTATTGGGTTGGTAAGATAGGTTAGAACAAGTAGCGTACGCCGATGGTGATACCCGTATAGAGACCATCAGTATAGAAACCTGCACCACCATTTCCGAACCAAGCACCGATATTCGGACGCCAGTCAACCGACAACTCCAAGGGGAACCAGAAGTCGTAAGCCACGCCGCAGTGTCCTACCACGCCGGCATACCCACCGGTAATGCCCCACAAGAAACCGGCACCGGCACCAACACCGAGGCTCCAGTTCCAAGTACCCTTTTCGTTCCAAGGAATCTGAGTTCCAAACGGGTTAATCCAATCGTAAGTACAGGTCGCACCGATACCGCCAAAGCCCGGCAACTCAACTGCCAAGTCAATCATATTGGCAGGACCGAGGTTGTGTTGGTAAGATACAGACACACCATAACCGATGTTACCACCGATAGCACGGGGTTGTGCTACTGCAAGCGAGATACTTGCTACTGCCATTACGGCAGCGAGAAAAAACTTCTTCATAATCTTTTTTTTGTAATTTTATAATGAAATAATTTGTGTTGGTTTGTAAAATTGATTTTGCTTGCACAAGACTTCCCGCAGACTATCCGCCGTTATTTGATGGTACAGGACTGTATGTCGTTTGGGAAGTTCCCCTTGGTTTTGTTACCAATTGGGATTATTGCTGTAGTAGATATATGATTTGCCTCTGCCAACTGTCTCCGCTGTGCCGTTGTAGTTGGTAATTTGTCCGTAGAGCACTACAAAGTCACCTATAGCCATGGTGTTGATGTCTGTTTCAGATATTTCTTTTCCGTCCTTGCCATAGACTTGGTATGCTTCAAACTCGCGCGTTACCACCACTCCTGCTTCGTTGGTCGCAGCAATATAGAAAGTAGCATTGCCATGGTCTTTGATGCCTGATTCGTGCTTGGAATCGAAACGGGTGATATAGCCTTTTATATAGTATTTCTCCGTGGTCGTTTTCCCGCTGCCGATGGAGTCACTGATGTCGCATGCTTGATAAACATTAATCGTGCCTTCGGGAACAACGGCTCCTTCAGGGTCTGGAGTGGGTTCCGGGTCGGGTGCGTTGAAAAGTTCATTACTGCTGGAATAGATGTAGGCATTGCCTTTCCCTACGGTTTCGTATGTGCCATCGTAGTTGGTCAGTTGACCGTAAATTACCACATAATCATCCACTTGCACCATCTCTTGCTGGGTGATGCGGTTGCCGTTTTTGCCGTACAATTGGAATGCCAGTAGTGTCTTGTCCTTGTTCTTCCTTCTGCTGTCCACCATATAAAAGACAGCATTGCCGTAGTTTGAAATAGCGTTTTCGTTTGTGCTATGTAGGGCGGAAATCCATCCCTTGACATAGTATTTCTCTTTGGTATATTCGCGGTTTCCCAATGCCGCACAGATGGCACGCGCAGAGTCCACGGAGATTGCCTCTTCGGGAATGTTTACCATGGAGATGTCGGGATCAGGTGCATAGATGATGGAATCTTGGTTGAAAAGATTATCGCCGGGACCATTGATATATGCAGGCTCTTGGCATGCAACAGCAAACAATGCCGCAAGCGCGGGAAGCAAGAATATGTACGAACGATTCAGAAACATAATAGTATTGTTAGGTTAAGTAAAAACAAATTCGTGCGCAAAGGTACGGCTTTTTTATGGAATATGCAAGATAATTTGCGAAAAAATGCAAAAAAAAGCGAAATTATTTGCAAGATTGGGAAAAAAGTCGTAATTTTGCACGCTTTTTCGATAGAGAGGACATATCAGTGCGGCGACACATGCGAGAGGCTTGCCGACTGACCCAATAATAACATTATATATAGGAGGATAAAATTATCGCACCAAATGTACCCAAACGCCCCATCCGTGGGCGAGTAGAAAAAGAAATGCCCAACCGCATCAACGACCGTATCCGCGGTGTGCATCAAGTGCGCCTTGTAGGCGACAATGTTGAGCAGGGAATCTACCCCTTCCAAACTGCGCTGCGAATGGCAGACGAACAGAATCTGGACTTGGTAGAAATCTCGCCAAACGCCGACCCTCCTGTATGCCGAATCCTTGACTACCAGAAGTTCCTTTATCAAAAGAAACGCAAAGAGAAAGAGGCAAAGGCTAACTCCAAAAAGATGGAGGTCAAGGAAATACGATTCGGACCTCAAACCGATGACCACGACTACAACTTTAAGTTGAAGCACGCGCAGGAGTTCCTCAAAGAAGGCAACAAGGTGAAAGCATATGTCTTCTTCCGCGGACGCTCAATCGTCTTCAAGGAGCAGGGCGAATTGCTGCTGGCACGCTTCGCCAACGACCTCGCAGAGTTCGGAAAACCCGATGCTGTGCCCAACTTGGAAGGCAAACGCATGATTCTGAACCTCAGTCCGAAAAAACAACAATAAAACATAGTCTGCGGGCTACCAATGGCTGCCTCAGACTCTAAATATTCACTATTAAATTATTAACAAAATGCCAAAGGTAAAAACTAATTCCGGTGCAAAAAAAAGATTCGCTCTTACCGGAACGGGTAAAATTAAGCGTAAACACGCTTACAAGAGTCACATTCTGACGAAGAAGACCAAGAAACAGAAACGCAACTTGACCCATGTTGCACTCGTAGACCACTCCAACCTGCGTTCTTTGCGCGAGTTGCTGTTGCTGCGTTAAGTTATTAACCACCAAATTTGTATTTGAACTATGCCAAGATCAGTAAATCACGTCGCTTCTCGTAACCGTCGTAAGAAGATCATGAGCCTCACACGAGGCAATTTTGGTGGCCGTGCCAATGTATGGACAGTTGCCAAGAACACTTGGGAGAAAGGTCTCCAGTATGCGTATCGCGATCGTAAGAACAAAAAACGCAATTTCCGCGCTTTGTGGATTCAGCGTATCAACGCTGCCGCTCGTCTCGAAGGACTGAGTTACAGCCAGTTGATGGGCGCGCTCAAGAAAGCAGGTATCGAAATCAACCGTAAGGTGCTCGCTGACCTCGCTATGAACCAGCCCCAAGCGTTCAAAGCAATCGTTGAGAAAGCAAAACACTAATCGCTTCTCAGAAAGTGCAAAAGAAAAGGGTTGCCTCTTCGGCAACCCTTTTTTATTCTATTCTACTCCATCCCATCCTTCTCTTTCCGGCTTTACACCCGCTCTCTACCCCGCCATTTCCCTCTCTTTTCGGGCAACCTTCTTTCGCGGGTCTGAAGCAGGGCAGTAGCGGGTCAACATCAGCATGTCTGCTTGTGCGTCATGATGTCGAGGATGAGGTCATCGGTCTGGGTCATGCCATCGTGCCCTATGCGGGTGAGGTTGTGGATGGTGCGGTCGATATCTTCCTCCACGATGCCTTCCGAGGCGTCGGCATACGAGTGCTGCATCGCCAGCGAAGCGGATAGGATGGCGGTGCCAACGCCGCTCGTTACTTTCAGTGCGCACCCGGGCTTCGCCCCGTCACAAATCATGCCCGAGATATTGGCAATCATGTTCTTGATGGCATAGGTTACCTCTTCGTATCCGCCTCCCATCAGGTAGGTGATCCCGACCGCCGAACCTGTTGCCGCCACCACGCAGCCGCATAGTGCCGACAGCCGCCCTAACGACTGCTTGATATAGACGACCGTGAGGTTACTCAGCGTCAGCGCGCGCAGGGTCTGCTCGCGGCTGCAACCCCGCTCTTTGGCATAGAGGTAGACAGGCACGGAACAAGAGATTCCTTGGTTGCCGGAGCCGGAGTTCGACATCACCTGCACCATCGCGCCGGACATACGCGCATCGCATGCTCCGCAAGTGTAACTCAGAATCTTCGTGAAGAGTGTGTCGCCAAAGACGGATTGTATCTGACAATTTGACAATTGACTATTTGACAAGTGTGCTTGTGTGGAGGAATGTAGCAACCGTCCCAAACCGTGTCCGTAGTTGCCATGGAAGGAGGTTTCTGCTGCGCGGATATTCATCTCTGCACCTTCCTGCAACCAAGCCACCTCCTCCAAATCCACCGTCATCGCATAGTCCCACACAGTGCGTAGCGAAGGAAGGATATCGGTTTTCGCTACCGTATTTGTTTCCGATATATTGGTACAATGGTGCTTTTTCACTGCCTCTTCCTCAGGTGGGAGGAAATGCGTATGTGTTCCTTGGATAGTGGCTGCGGCTTGTGCTTCGCCTGCGCGAACCATAGTATGGATATAGAGGATGTCGGGGGCATCTTCCGCCACCTCAATACGGATAGATGTCCGCTCCATATAGGCTTTGGCATACGCCACGGCAGCCTCGTCTGCATCGCGCAGCACCTCCAGCCTATACGCACTATGCCCTGCCGTTGCCCCCAGCGCAATAGCAATCGGGAGTCCCGTCATGCCGGTGTTGGGAATACCCACCGCCATTGCGTTCTTGTAGATGTTCTTACTTAGGCGTACCACGATGTCCTCGGGTTCTTGACCCAATTCCTCTTTGGCTTTCGCGACACATAGTGCTACTGCAATAGGCTCGGTACAACCAATTGCGGGCACTACTTCTTGATGGAGTAAATCGGTGATTGTCATGGCATTATTTATGATTTACGAATTACGAATTACGAATTAGCAGAGTGCTCAGAATACTCTGAGCAGTGATATGTTCATTTTTATTTGCCAATTGCCCTCCCCAGCAGGTCGTAGGTCTTGTCGCCGATGATAAGGTGGATACCTTGCGGGGTGCAGACTTTGCGAATGGTGGGGTGTGGCTGTTGGTCGATAGTTATCCCCTGCGTCGGACCTTGTGGCAACGGTATCGACATGAGGTAATAAACTGCGTTCTCCAGCAGTTGGAGTGCCTCGTCTGTCAAGTAGATAGTACTATACTCCGAGATACCGATAGTAACCACTCTTTGCGGGAGTGTTGTCCCGCCAATGACCGTGCCTGCAGGCATATCGGCAATGGTCGTGTAAGTGCTTTGCGAGACGGGGGAAGCCAAGCCAGTGCCCTCCTGTGTCCAGTCCGTGATAGTCGTTACAGCGTTGGTGGTGCATTGCGTGAAGAGTGTCAACTTGTTGCCACCGTGGAAGTTGATGCGTTGGAAGATGGTGTGTGTAGTGTCGGGCACATAGACTGCCAAATCTTGTGTATTGACAGGCGTGCCCCAATTCCACACGCTACTCTTGTAAAGAAAAGGCTTGAGCACGAGCATGGGCTTGTCGTAGCCTTCCAGTTGTGCAAAGGCAGCGGCACTGCTATTGGGCTTTGCACCAAGGACGAGCACATCGTAGAGCGAGTAGTCTGTGTCGGTGGCAGTAGCGTCTAATATGATTATTGCCAGCGAGTCGCTACGGCGCAACTTGCTGAGTATGAGTGCGTCCTCGGGGCTGTCTGGCTGGGTGATGAACCCGACTTTCTTGCACGCTCTTGACTTGATGTGCAGCGTTGCAGTGAGGCTGTTCACCTCCTCTTGGTCTGAGATAGTAGAGACGATGATGGTGTAGGTACCTGCCTGCTCTATGCTTCCGGAGAGCGTGAGAGTATGGTTATTGTTGCTGATTCTGTAGGTGATACCTGTGGGCAGGCTGCTGCATTTCAGTCTGGTAGCCGCCCCGCCCCATTGGAAGACGATGGGACTGATTTCTTCGCCTTCCAACAGCCACTGCTCGCTGTTATCGGAGGTGCAGGTGATGGTCGGGTGGAGTATGCCGTCGGTCTCGTAACAACCGAGGTCGGGGGCTGCTCCGGTATAGGTCAAGCCTACATCTGTACCCGCGTCAATCAGGAGCGAGCCTGCGGCGAGCCGAAGCAGTGTGCCCTCGGCGAGGGAACCGTCTGCTTGGCGAGCAGCGAGAATCAGCGTGGTGTCGAGCGAGAGAAAGTCCGAGGCACTGACCGTCAATCCGCTGATATTCCAACTATTGTACGAGTTGACCAGTGTTTTTGCTGACTGTGTGGCGTTGGCATTCTTGCTCTTGTATGAGAGACAGTTCTGTATGCTTAGCGTACCGTACTTGGTGGTGAAACCGAAGTCGTAGCCGTTGAGGTAGCCGGTGTTGTTATAGACGCGCATCGTGCCGTCGTTGTTGTTCTGGTCAAAGCCCTTGACGGTGTTCGCCACAGCAAGGCAGTGGTGCACCATAATCTGATGGCTCGAGTAGTTACCGCCCATCTTAAAGCCATTGCCATTGCCCATATTCGGATACTTGGCTAACGATACTGTTACAGTGTTTCCATCAGCATCCACCACATCGCGCGGGGTGGCGAACTGGTCGAACCATGCTTTGTCGGTTTGGTAACGCGGGTGGTTGCGCATGTCGTAGTAGGCAGGACCGTTCATGTAGCAGATACACTGCTCGATAATGGTCTCAGAGGTAGTAACGCGCTGGAAGAAGTCCCAACCGTCGTCGGAGTTGTTCCATGCTCGGCAACCGATATAATGGTTGGGGGCACCGCTATGCTGCTTGTCGGCAAAGCCGTCTGCATTGCCGCCGAAGTCGCACTGCGTTAGGTTGCCCGACTTGTCCAACTCGTAGTCGAAGTTGTCGTGCGAGTCCACGTTCTTGATGATGTTATAGCCGCCAACTTTCATCTGGCATCCAGTGTCTGACGAACCATAGATGTCGAGGTTCTCAAACAAACAGTAACTGCCCTCGTTGTATAGGTTGTTCTTTCCCGAATAGCGGAGGGTCAAATCCTTGATATGCAGATAGGTACAACTACTTGCAACTTGCAAGCCGCGCGTGCCGTAGGCGGTGGTACGGAAGTCTAAGATAGCGGTCTCCCCCGGATAGCCTGAGATAACGATGTATGCAGTGCTGCTACCGTTCTTACTGCTGATTTTGGTATTCCCGAGGTCGTACTGCCCACCCAACAAGTAAAGCGTATCGCCCGTGGTTTTCAGTTTGCTGATACCCGTACTCAGCGAGCAGGGACTGCTATACGAACTACCATTCCCCGTCCCCGCCGGCGCAGCGAAATAGGTCGCTGCAGAGAGAGAAGACGATAAAAATAAGGTGAGCAAAAGAAGTGAAATAGATGCTTTCATGATTTCATGAAATGTATTTTAAGTCGAATAATCGTATATGTTATTAATAGTTGGTCTGTGAATGAAGCAGCAGTCTGCCATCGTTGTTTCAGTTGGCGATAGAGTTCTTTCTCTGCTTCGGGGCACTTGCGGGAAGTAGTAGATGAGG
>JALFGC010000095.1 GCA_022777485.1 Bacteroidales bacterium | reverse complement strand
CAAGGGTGCCGCCACCGAGTACCAACGCGCAGAGTTAATCACCATATCCACGAACGCACGTTTGTAGTCCAGCAGGTGCTGGTTGATAAGGATGGCATTCTTGCAGAACTGTATGTCTTTGCAGCCGTGGGAGGTGTAGTTGGCGTCAGTAGGATAGCGGTTGTGGTTGGATATGTAGGGGTAACGCGAGGGGTCTTCCATGGTGGGTATTACCACATTGGTCTTCTCCGCCAGCGGCGCATAGCCCGCTATCGTGTCGCCGTTTGCTATGCCTCGCCAGTTGCGGTCGTCGCCCCACTCTGTGCTCACCGTCGGGGACCAAATCATCGTGTCGGGGAGCACCATCACCTTGAAGTAACTGTACCCCACCTCACAGCCGTCTGCCATACCGCCGGCGCCCAACATCTTCACGCGCATGGTATAGGTGTAGCCCGCGCGCATGGTGTCGGTGTTGTTCGCCAGCGGAGTCAGAGTAAGGCTTTGCTTATTCTCGCTCAGTTTGTTGGTGTACCCCATTTGGAAGCGCTCTTTCTTCATCGCCTCCAGCACAGCGGGGTCGTTCGTGTCCGTCAGTTTGCAACTGTCCGGCACCAGCCCCGTTACCTTGTCGGAACATTCGCCTATGCTCGACACGATACACTTGTTAGCGTCGCTTGCCGACACGCGCAGCCCGGGTAGTTGCCCTCGTTGCTGCTCGTCCATATCCTGCTTCGGGAGCGGGCTGAGCGAGAGATTGTATTCGCTCTTGTTGACGCATATACGCATGTAGGACGGCGTGTTGCAGTCGTTGAGCGTGATGGTGTCCTCGCCCACCTTTGCCTCAGCCGTGCCCGAGATGGGGAATATCCAGTAGCGGACGGTGTCCTCGGAGGTCATGTAGCACCATGCTGTCTGCTGCCTGAGTTTCAGGTAGCCTCGGGCGGCAAGGTTTTGCAGCAACTCGACCTTCAACGGCTCTTGCATCCACTCGGTGGTAACCAGCAATTCGGCGTCGCTCACCTCGAGATTGGGGTTGGGCTTTCCGTCGGTAGGCTGCTGGCGCATGCAGCGTATCGCGTCCTCCACCTTGCCGCGGTCGTAGCCGTACTTGGCGCGGAAGGCGGCGTTCGCCTTTTTGATGTTCTCCTGCGTCTTCAGTTTGTCGTCGCGGAAGATGTCGTCCGCCCGGTCTGCCACGAGCCAGTCGGCATAGGCGTTGGCTTGGATAGTCTGCGAATGTCCCTGCTCGTCCACGTACTGGTTGGTAACCACCACATCTATCGGGTACAGGTTGTTGGCGCACACGCCCTCCTCCGGTGCTACCTTGCCGTTGAAGAGGAAGGTCGCCTGGTGGTTGAGCGGCAACTCTGCCTGCAAGGCGCAGTCGGGGTTCGACAGGTCGCTCTCGCTGCCCGCCATGCGCACCTCGTACCGGCAGGTGTTCTTCAACTGCTCCTTCGAGATAATCTCCCCCACATAGAGCACCCACCTGCCCTCCGTGTCCTGCGCGTTGTCGTAGGTCTTCACGTAGGCTTTCTGCGCCCGCACGCGACCGTGTTTTTCTTTCAGTTCGAGCAACGTATCAATGAATTGCGTTACGGAATTGTACACCATCTTCGACTCGTCGCCTTTCATATACAGGTGCTCGTCTTGGTAGTCCGGGTCTCCCGACCGAGAGGGGTCGTAGTCGTGGCAAGGAATGCGGATATAGCCGTAGCGGATGTCGGGATAGGTCTCCTTGTCCATCTCGCCGTATCGGTAGTACTTCGCCCACAGCGCACTGTCGGCCGTGGTGTTATAGACCTGGTAGTATATCAGTTTCCCTGCCCAGTCGCCCGTCAGACGGGTGTAGTCTATACGGCTGATTATCACCTCGTTGCTATCCTCGGCGCAGGTGGTCGTTGCCTGGTAGGCTTGCAGCGGGAGGCGCGACGCAAACAGGCATATGTCGTCCACAAGGAAGTCGTTGCCCGAGTTGGTCGGGGCGAAGTTGTAGATTGACACCCGCGACTCGTCGTAGTTCTTGTCGCTCACGATGGGGAACTTCACCTGGTACCACTTCCCGCCTTTCGCTATCGGTCCCGTGTAGAACTGCCCCACGTTCTCCCAATCGGTCCACTCTCCTTTCTCGTTCGCCTTGTTGCGCCCTTGGACGTTGAAGCGGAAGACGGGGTCATCGCCGTTTTTCCCTTGGTTCGGGTTGCAGACCCACGCGCTGAAGAACATCTGCTGCCCGGAGCATATCTGCGCGTCGGTGGAGACAGAGGTTACCAGTCCGGGCACCACGGTACCGTCGGCGTAGAAGCAGTAGCCGTTGGCGGCACCGCCGTGCTGCTCGCCCACCGCCCAAGTGCCTCGGTTCACGCGGTTCGTAATGGTGTACTCGCCGTAGTAGGGGAAGTCCGTATTGACCACACGGATGTAGTTGGGCGAGGTCCCTGCGGGATAGACATAGCCATAGGTGGCCTCGTCCCACGGGAGATGCCCGTCGTAGTACTTCACATCAGTGGTGCCGGGGATGTCGAAGTTGAAGTCCTGCGCCGCCAAGATGTCGTAGTTCTTGGCTATCTCCTCTTGGGTAATCAGTGTCTGCTGAGTGGGACCATAGAGGGTGTAGGGTGCGAAGACCACATAGAAGCGCACCAGTAGCAAGTCTTCTCCCAGCCCACTCACCGAAGATGGCAGGCGCAGGTCATAGACCACGGTGTCTGCCGTCGCCGACTCCACCACCACATTGTCATTGCTGCGGTTGACGACGCTCATCTTCTCATCGTCTTTGTACCATACCGCTTCGCTGTAGCCCTTTCCTATGCGCTGCAGTTTGCCACTCTTGTCGTAGTAGAACATACAGAGGTCGGCTATGTTGGAGTTATCGTAGTGCTTAATATTGGTCGAGAGGTGTACGGGTTGGCCCGTAGGCGCGGTGTAGTGGTGCACCTCGAAGTACTCTCCTTTACTTGCCTTGCAGTCGGAAATTTTCTTGGCTATCTCCTCCGCAGGGCGCAGGTGGAATATCTGGCGATAGGAGAGCGTAGGCTCGGTGATAGCCGTGTCGGTGATGGTATAGTCCAAGTAGCAACTCACATCGCAGGCGATATCGCGTCTACCGTCGCGGTTTACCGTCTGCTCCTTCGTCCAGTTGGCTTTGATGGTGGGGTTCGGCACAGGTGTTTCATTTCCTACGCCGCCGCAGCCCTTTGTTATCAGGTCGCTATCGGCATAGCGTCCGTGGGAGGTCTTGCCGTCCATGTCCATATTGATGGACTTGAAGAGGAAGTTACTGTTGCCGGCTTGAGTTGTAGGCTCCTGCACCCAGAACTTCTCGATGGCGTTACCGTCCTTATCGAACATCGGGTCCTTGCCCGTCTCGTAGTCGTACCAGCGCATGTAGCCCTTGAAGGTCGATTGACTCAGTTGCAACTCCATCTCCACGTCGGGCACGTAGTATATCGTCTTCTCCACGGTGTGCACAGCCTGCATGCCGTGTTCATTCAGCGAGGTGTTGCCCGCACCCGGTTGGTGCCTCATCTTCACCTCGCCCGTCTCGTTCGAGCCCGCTTGGTAGATACGGGTTTGGACGGTGGTGCTGTAGACCTTGCCGTTGTCCTTATAGGTGTAGGTAGAGAGCAGCGACGCGGTGCGCGACACAGACTTGTTGTTCGTAGTGGCGGTAGCCGTGAAGGTGTTGCTGCTGCTGTCGCCGTCCTTCGTAGCAGATACCCAAGGATATTTTGTGTCCGGCAGCGCTTTGAACGAAACCTCTACCTCTTTGAGGCTCAGCACTTTCTGCGTGGTGTCAGAGAAGACATATCCTGCCCCATTGTTGGCGTACGGGTTCTCCAGTACCTGCTCGTCTTTGCCGAATATCGCCTTGCCCGTTATCAGGGTCAGGTTGCTTTGGAAGGTGTGTGTGCCGCCCTCGGTGGTGAAATAGTAGTTGGTGGGGGAGGTGGTTGCGTAAATACCGTCCATCTGCCGATAGTGTCCCGCCACGCGCACCACTTCGCGCTTGATGGTAGCGGTAGCGGGCTCGTTCTCATCGCGCCCCTTCGAGGCTACGGTCATCACCCAATAGTCGGTGTAGTCCGTATAGTTTTTGTTCTTGTCCCGCAGGTTGATGGGGCTCTTTCCTTGCGGCGTCATCGTTACCAGCCATTCGCCCACATTGACTCCCTTTTCCACCGTGGCTTGCACCATGTCGCGCGCCGTCTCCTGCTTTATTTCGCCCTCGTTGGTGAACTGCATACTGGTTAGGCAGGAAGTCTGGCTATCTCTGTTCGACTCCCAATAGTAGGTGGGGCGGACGGCGTCTGTCTTTTCCTTGCGGTTCGAGGAGAGGAGTTGCGGGAGGCTCTTCACGCCCTCCGGGCGGCAATAGAGGTAGGACTCCGTGCGCAGCCACACCGTGTAGGTGTTGGAGTGCACCTGATTCTTACTGAACGCATGCTCCTCGTCCACAAAGGGCAAGTTCCACACCGAATAGTTCGTCGTTATCTCATACGCCGAGGAAGAGTACCGCGTCCACTGCTCTATGCGCAAGAAACTCTCCACACCTCCCTGCCCTGCCCACTTTGGCTTATTCGATTTCGCGTCATAGTACAAGTACATTGGCATTGGTTTCCCATTGTCTCCCCAGAAATAGAACGAGGCAAATCCTCGCCCTGTATTCGAGTAACTTGGACTTGGTGAATCTTCTACTCTGTTGATATTCAACAGGGTACTTTTAGTACTATCACTATCCAAAGAAAAAGTATAGGCTCCTGTTAACTTGTCCACAGACAGCCACTTATTCGCAAAGATATTCCGCAACCTACATCCATATCCATAAAAATTATATACCTTCCACAATGCCTTGGTGTCCGTATCATTTTCTTTGGCAATTACAGAATTGCCGCTTCCCGCCATGAGGTAGTATTTGGTGGAGTTATTCGTATATGCCAGCGTTATCGTGTCGCCGTCCATCGCAGCGAGCAGTTCGTTCACCGTCTCTGCCTGCGCGGAGAGCAAGGGCAATACCATCGCCATGAATGCCAACCACATGCGCACCGCGCGTTCTATCTTGTTCAACCGACTCATTTTCATAAGTTTTTTGCTTTCTTAAGGTTAATAATTCTCCGTATCTTAAACGCCGCATAGACTACCACGCACGCCAGCAGGGGAAGCACTGCATCTCCTACGGGGGTCAACTCGCCCAGCGTAGGTCCGTCGTTGGGTCTGCTTCCGCGCGCGTACATCTTGCTCTGCCCCGCGTCCGCCGACAGATACTGCTCGTAGATGTCGTCCGCCATCTCATAGTAGCGGTTCACCTGCGCCATCCCCATATTCTGCGGGACATACGCCAAGTCCGCCTGCGAGGGAGCACCTAACACCACATTGCCCGACATATCGCGGGCAGACTGCAACACATATGCCGAAGTGGAATAAAACGAGGAAGAAAAGGGGTTTGCGACAGGCGAAGAAGCCACCGACTCATACCCCCAATCACTATTCGCTGTCTCATACACACCAAACGAGCACTCCTGATAGGGAGCGGAGTAAGCAGAAGTAGAGCCAAAAGAGGATGTGCGAGCGCTACTCCATATTAAGCCCGACGAAGCCTTAGCTCCTCCTTGCGAAGCAGCACTATATACATGGGGGGGGTAAAACATTGATTTTTCAGTTAGTTGAGACATGCTCAAAAAGGTTATAGGCAGTTAAGGCACCTTAATTAGACTAAATATATTCTTAAAAATCGGCGCAAAGGTACTGCTTTTTTTTCAAATACACAAATAATTATGCCAAAAATACCACAAAAAATACACTTTCCGGAGTATTTTGGTATATTTTAAGTCGTTCCTTGTAGTATTTTTGGTACTTTCAAGGGATTTTACTATACAAGCGGTATATGTAGCACGAAAGGCGGCAGAGGGATATGCGGGACAGGAAAGAGACCCGCGAAAGACCCGCGAAAGACCCGCGAAAAAAACACGAAAAAGATTTGCATATTTGAAAATAAAGTAGTATCTTTGTAGCGAATTTAAATAGATTTACCGCCATGAGAAAGACTATTTCCTTGTTCCTGTGCCTCGTGCTGAGCCTCGGGCTCGCTGCCCAAAAGACCAATATGCGCGACTATGTCTCGATTCGTTTTGTGCCCAACCATATTGACTGGACCTATGCTGTAGGCGAGTCGGTAGAGATAGAGGTCGCCGCTATCCGCCATTATGTACCCATTCCCGACGCTGATGTGCGCTACGAATGGGGTATGGAGCAGCGTGCCACCGAGCAATCGGGGGTTCTGCGCACGGGGAAGAGCGGCGTGCAACGGCTGCGCCTGCCGGGTGCTTCGCAACCGGGTTTCAAGACGCTGAGCGCCAGTGTGGAGATAGACGGGAAGACCTACACTAACACCATCAACCTCGCCTTCTCGCCCGAGCAGATACAGCCCACGACGCCGCTTCCCTCGGACTTCGAGGCGTTCTGGCAGCAGAGCATTGAGGAAGCCCGTCGAGTACCGTTGCGCCCGCTACTGACGCTACTTCCCGACCGCTGCACGCCCGACGCGGATGTGTACGAGGTGCGTTTCCAAAACTTCCACGAGGGGCATTACCTCTACGGAACCCTCGCTGTGCCTCGAGGTGTGGACCCACTGCATGCCACGGAGCAATACCCCGCCGTCGTCCTCTGGCCCGGAGCAGGCGTGAAGCCGCACCCGGGGGATGTGGCGTTCTTCCCTGAGCACGGCATTATCACCCTGGAGATGGGTATCAACGGCATTCCCGTGAACCTACCGCAGCAGGTCTATACCGACCTGCGCGCCAACGCGCTGCGGGACTACAACACCATCCATCTTGATGACCGCGACCGGTACTACTACCGCCGCGTGTATGCGGGGACGGTGAAGACGGTGGACTTCCTCTGCTCGTTGCCGTGCGTGGATACGGCACGGATAGGTTGTTACGGGGGGTCTCAGGGCGGTGCGCTGACCATCGTGCATGCCGCGCTCGACCCGCGTATCAAGGCCGCAGCCGCCTCCTATCCCGCCCTTGCGAAGATAGCAGGGTATGTCAGAGGGCGCGCCGCGGGATGGCCCAAGTGGCGCGAACTGTCAGAAGAGAAACAGAAAGTGACGGAATACTACGATGTGGTGAACTTCGCGCGCTTCGTGCGCTGCCCCGTGTGGTTCATGCTGGGCTACAACGACCAAGTGTGCTGCCCGACGAGCACCTATGCCGTGTTCAACAGCCTGACCTGCCCGACGACGCTGATCACGCCGCTGGACTGCGCCCACTGGATGTACAATGAGCACAAGCAACAGCGCGCAGAGTGGCTGGCAGGACAGTTAACAATTAAGAATTAAGAGGGCATTGCGAGATTATTTGAAGCCGAAGACAAAATAGACGGCGGCAATCAGGCAGAGCGCTGCTGCGAAGTGGTTCCAACGCAGTTGGGTATGGAAGGCTATCACACTGAAAACAGCAAAAACAATCAGTGTGATAACTTCTTGAATAACTTTCAGTTGCACAAGATTGAAGGGTCCTCCGTTTGCCTCGAAGCCAAGCCTGTTGGCAGGCACCTGCAAACAATACTCAAAGAAAGCGATACCCCACGAGAAGGCTATCACGGCAATCATGGGCCACTTCTGAAACCAAGCGAGTTCACCCATCTTCAGATGTCCGTACCACGCCAATGTCATAAACACATTGGAGCAAACCAATAACAAAATAGTATAAAATCCTTGCATAGTTCAATTAGTAATTTACAATTAACATGCGCATGCCTTGAGTTTGGCATACAAAATCGTCTTACTCATAATGGTTTGGGCAGATAATCCGGCTTGATGTTCTGCATGGCGCCCCAGAGCGAATCGCGCACATTGGGGTTGAGGCGCTCCAAAGTGGTGAGCAGTTGTTTGACCTCTGCGCGCGAGGATTCTTTCTCGAAGGGGCAAAGGCGCATTTGCTTCGGATAAGCCTGCAACTCAGCATAGCGCACAAGGTCTTTCTCCTCTATCAGGCAGAGGGGGCGGATGATTTGAATCGGCATTTTCTCCATGGTCAGGCATGGTGGCATGGTGGCGAAGGCGCCTTGGAAAACAAGGTTCATCAGCAGCGTCTCTACGATGTCGTCTTTGTGGTGTCCGAGCGCAATTTTGTTGCAGCCCAGTTCCTGCGCGGTTTCAAATAGCACTTTTCGGCGATACCACGCGCAGAGGAAGCAGGGGTCTTTCTCGCCTCGCGCGGGCTTCTCTGTGATTTCCGTATCCTTGACGATGAGCGATACGCCGAATGCTTGGCAGAACTTCTCCAGCGCCGACATATCAGATAGGTACGCGCGCTCGCGCACGCGCACATGAAGTGCGGTTACTCGGAATCGCGGTACGAAAATCTGCGCGCGCTTACCCAGCAACTCCACAAGCGCGAGGCTGTCTTTGCCTCCGCTCAGCCCGACCAAGACATGGTCGCCGTCGGCTATCAGCCCGTAATCGGCGCAGGCTTTATGAAAGCGCTTCGTCAGTTTGGATTGCAACCGTCTTTGCGCTATTTGTTCCGCAGAAAGTTCCATACTTTGGATAAAGGATTAAGGACACAGGATGAAGGACTAAATAGTATTGACTTTGAAAACTCATAGACGAAGGTAATAAGTCTTTTATCCTTCATCCTTTATCTTTCATCCTCAAAAATCGGGTGCAAAATTAGTAAAAAAAAGCGGAATTACATAGCGCCAAGCAAGAAAATGCACTTTTTCTGCATTTTTTTTTCAAAAAATTTGGTCATATCAAAAAAAAGCAGTACCTTTGCACTCGCTTTCGGAAAGAAAGCAATATGGTCTCTCACATAATGCGGCAATAGCTCAGTTGGTAGAGCACGACCTTGCCAAGGTCGGGGTCGCGAGTTCGAGTCTCGTTTGCCGCTCTAAAGAGCAGGACAGGTTCCTGCTTTTTTTTAAGCCGAAATCTTTGAAGTATTGAGCCCAGATGGCGGAATTGGTAGACGCGCTCGTTTCAGGTGCGAGTGTTGAGAGACGTGCAGGTTCGAGTCCTGTTCTGGGCACCCCAAGCGCAGGTGGTGAAATTGGTATACACGCTACTTTGAGGGGGTAGTGGTCGCAAGACCGTGTGAGTTCGAGTCTCATCCTGCGCACAAAGAAAAAGCCGTTCAGCAAGTGTCTGAGCGGCTTTTCTTATTGTGCTTTATGCTGTATTTCCGACCGTACACGCTTCGAACCTTATTGCGGGTAGTGCAATCGGTCGGGCGTCAGTTGGCAGAGTACCTCCAGGTAGCGCTTTGCTTCATAGCGCGCCATGGGGAGGTCGTGCAGCAGGTAGTTGCCGCAATCGCGCGCTGTCGCACCCGGAACCTCGCCGTCGTAGTTCGCCACAAAAGCGAATGTCCGTTGCATCAGTTCGACGACATCTTCGCTCCTAAGGTCTCCGCGCAGCAGCAAGTAATTCCCCGTCAGGCACCCCATCGGTCCCCAGTAAACAACCCTATCTTTCCAATCAGGGTCATTCCGCAGATAGGTGGCGGCAAGGTGCTCGATGGTATGCAGCGCGCCCTGCCCGAGTGCGGGTTCGCGGTTGGGTGCCTTCATACGGATATCAAAAGTGGTTACCGTCTCGCCGCCGACGCTGTCCTTGCGGCTAACATAGATACCCGGCAGCAAATGCTCGTGGTCAATCTGAAAACTGGCTATCTTTTCCATATCGTTGTAGTAGTGGTGTAGGAAATCCACCGCAAAGGTACTGCTTTTTTTTCAATCGTGCAAATAAAACGGAGCAAAAAGCGAATACAGACTGCCTAAGACCCTCTAAATCTCCCCGACCCTCAAGACCCTCTAAATCTCCCTTAATGGGAGACTTTTCAGTGTATCATGCCACATTTGCCACACTTGCCACATTAACATTTAGTATTCATATCGGAACATAAGAGGAGCATTTCTGAGGGGATGAAGGGACTTTCTTGCAGGCTTTTTTAAGGACATACTTGCACATGTCAAAGTTTTTTCGTACCTTTGTCCCCCAATTAAGCAATTGCCTATGAAAACCGAGAAAGAGAAAATGCTTTCGGGTGAGGTTTATTACGCCTGCGACCCGTTGCTTATCAAAGAGTTAAACGCGTGCAAAGACCTGTTGCAGCAGTACAACAACCTCCGCCCGACCGACCTCAACGCGCGGCGGGAGATGTTGCAGCAAATCTTAGGCGCCTGCGACGAGCATGTGTTCATCAACCAGCCTTTCTACTGCGACTACGGCAAGCATATCCGCGTCGGCAAGCGTTTCTTCGCTAATTTCCACTTCACCGTGCTGGATGAAGCCACAGTAACCATTGGCGACGACGCCTTCATCGGTCCGAATGTCTCCATCTACACCGCCTGCCACAGCACGGACCCCGCCGAGCGAAACACCCGCATGGAGTGGGCAAAGCCTGTCAGCATTGGCAACAACTGCTGGATTGGCGGCTCCGTAACTATCCTCCCGGGCGTCAGCATAGGCAACAACTGCACCATCGGAGCAGGCTCCGTGGTGGTGCACGACATCCCCGACAATAGCATTGCGGTAGGTAATCCCGCCAGAGTAGTGAAAAAGATATAATAGAGTTGTGGATAAAAGATTAAGGACACAGGATCAAAGACAAAATACATTTGACTGCGCAAGGCTAATCCGTCTTTGCTTTTTTTTCATTTGCTCGCTCGTTCCTACAGTTAAGGCTGCCGACACAACGCATGTCTATCCCCATGAGGATGTGCTGACGCTGCGTTTCGGCGGCATGTGGCAGCAGGACCAATACCTCAGCCCCCTGCTCTACGACGGCATGGAGGTCGGCATCAGCAACGAGTGGTGGCAGGCCTTCCGCCGCGCGCCGCAGTGGCTCCACATAGGCAGGGCAGACCTCACCTTCGGTTGGCTCACCAACCCGCGATACACCAACCGTCTCTATGCCCTCGACATCGAAGCCGGATGGGGTGCCGCCTACCAATGGGACCTCCGCTTTGCCCGCCGCGAGCAGCACAATCTGCAAATCTTCTTGGGTCCCTACCTCGCTGCCGAATGGGCACCGCGCATGCTGTTGAGCAATGTCAACAAGCCCTACTCCATGGACGCCGCCGTCGAAATCCAAGCCCTTGCCGGCATACGCTACACCTTCACCGCACCGCGCACCGCCTACCGCCTCTCCTACATCCTCCGCGCGAACATCATCGGCATGGACTTCATGCCCGACTACTGGCAGTCGTACTACGAACTCACGGAGGGCGTCCCGGGCGACCTCCGCTGCGCAGGTATGTGGAATAGGCGCTACCTCGCCCACGAACTCACGCTCGACATCGTCTGCCGACGCTCCACATGGCGACTCGGCATTCGCCACGAATACCTCGAATACGGCAAACGGCAGATGGCATTCTCCCGCGAACAAGTCGCCATCGTCCTCGGCACCTGCTTCCGATACGGAGTGGCCAACATACGGTAAACGTGTGCAGACGCTGACTATCACGTAGGATATACGTAAGATATACGTAGGATATACGTAGGATATACGTAGGATAAACCTATGAAAGAAGGAACTATGAAGAAAGGAAAAAGATACATTCAACTTGACTACCCGAGACTAACCCGTCTTGGCTCTTGGCTCCAAAAGTCCTGGTTCCCGGCTCTTGGTTCCTTGCTCCTGGCTCTTGGTTCCATTGGCTGCACCCACCCGTTTGATATACAGGAGAATACACCTGCTGGCAATGTGGCGGCGCTGTGGCAGATTATCGACGAGAAATACTGTTTTGTAGAGGAGAAAGATATTGACTGGGACGCCCTCCGCGCGCCCTATATCGCCCGCGCCGAGGCCATCGACCCCGACGCCGAGGACGCCCATTTCCAACTCTTCGACCTGATGGAAGAGATGCTCAACCACCTCCACGACGGGCATGTGAACCTCTACACCCCCTTCGACATCTCCGTCTGCCGCACATGGTACGAAGGCTACCCCTCCTGCTACAACACCGCGCTCCATCGCCAATACATCGCCAACGCCCGATATGTAGGCGGCATGTACTACACCACACTCGCCGACGATAGCATCGGCTACATCTACTACGGATCCTTCCAATCATCTTTCAGTGCAACGAACCTCTACTATATCCTCTCTTCCTTCAAGGACTGCCGCGGACTTATCCTCGATGTGCGGCAGAACGGTGGCGGTTCGCTTGACTATGCCTACCGACTCGCCGCCACTTTCATCGACCACGACACCCTCGTCGGCTACTGGCAGCACAAGCGCGGCACGGGGCACAACGATTTCTCCGACCCGGAGCCCCTCTATGTCCGCACAGAGGACATGCGTAACAAATGGCTCCGACCCACCATCGTGTTACAAGACCGACACGCATACTCCGCCACCAACTCTTTTATCAGCGCCATGCGCTATATGCCCAATGTCCTCCTGCTCGGCGGCGTGAGCGGCGGTGGCGGAGGCATGCCGATGAGTTACGAACTGCCCAACGGATGGACGGTGCGCTTCTCCAGCGTGAAGATGTACAACGCCGAAGGCAACTCCATTGAAGAAGGCGTCCCGCCCCACATCCTCGACTCGCTACCTGCCAACCCCACCCAAGACAACCTAATAGAACACGCTATACAAATTATCAACCATGCTTACGACAACTCCACTCATTGAAGCCCGCAACCTGCACAAGTCCTTCGGCACGCTGGAAGTGCTGAAAGGCGTGAACCTCTGCGTGCAGCAGGGCGAGATACTCGCCATCGTCGGCAAGAGCGGCGCCGGCAAGACCACGCTCCTGCAAATCCTCGGCACACTCGACCGCCCCACCGACGGACAGGTCTTCATCAACGGGCAGGATGTCTTCCGACTCAGCGAGAAAGCCCTCGCACAATTCCGCAACCGACATATCGGCTTCATCTTCCAGTTCCACCAACTGCTGCCCGAGTTCACAGCCTTGGAGAATGTGATGATGCCCGCCCTCATCGCAGGCGAGTCGCGCAAACAGAGCACTCAGCGCGCGGAGCAACTGCTGACCGACCTCGGGCTGAGCGAGCGCCTGCACCATAAACCCAACGCCCTCTCCGGCGGTGAGAAGCAGCGCGTGGCGGCTGCGAGAGCACTGATGATGTCGCCATCTGTTATCCTTGCCGACGAGCCCACGGGAAGCCTCGACGAGGCGAACAAGCAGGAACTGAACCGACTGCTCCTCCACCTGCGCAAACAGTACCAACAGACCATCATCATCGTTACCCACGACAAAGACCTCACCTCCATCGCCGACCGCGTAGTCGAGATGGTGGACGGGAAGATTATGAATTAAGAATTATGAATTAAGAATTATGAGTGCTCCTGCTCAGAATCCTCCGATTATTCAGATTACTCCGAGCACTCATCTTTTATCCTTTATCCTTCATCCTTTATCCTAAAATATGACTCAGATTTCTTCTTTGGGTGAGTTCGGACTCATCCGCAAACTCACAAACCAACTCCCCCAGCAGCAGCCCTCCACCCGCAAGGGGGTAGGCGACGACGCTGCCGTAATGAACTTCGGGGATAACCAAGTACTTATGACCACCGACATGCTCCTCGAGGGTATCCATTTCAACTTAGAGTATGTTCCCCTCAAGCACCTCGGCTACAAGGCAGCGGTGGTCAATTTCTCCGACATCTACGCCATGAACGGCACCCCCACGCAAATCACCGTCTCGCTGGGGCTGAGCCGCCGCTTCACGGTGGAGCAGGTGGAGGAACTCTACAGCGGTATCCGCCTTGCCTGCGAGCGCTACGGCGTGGACTTGGTAGGCGGAGACACCTGCGCCTCACTAACCGGTCTCACCATCTCCATCACCTGCCTCGGTACCGCCAAAGCGGACGAGATAGTCTATCGCAACGGTGCCAAGGAGAACGACCTCATCTGCGTTACCGGCAACCTCGGCACCGCCTACATGGGGCTCCTACTCCTCGAACGCGAACGCCAAGCACTGGCGCAGTCGGACAGCAAAGCAAAGGAGGTGCGGTCTCCAGGCCGCACCACCGGGGACGCAGGCGCACAGGGACTGCAATCGGACACCGCCGCCGTCTTCGAAGGCAAAGAGTACCTGCTTGAGCGACAACTGAAGCCCGAGGCGCGGCGCGACATCATCGCCAAACTGCGCAAGGCGGGTATCCAACCCACCGCGATGATGGATGTGTCGGACGGACTGAGCAGCGAACTGCTGCATATCTGCTCGCAGTCCAACGCCGGTTGCGCTATCTACGAGGACAAGTTACCCATTGATTATCAGGCAGCCGCACTCGCCGAGGAGATGAACCTGAACATCGTTACCTGCGCCCTCAACGGCGGAGAGGACTACGAACTGCTCTTCACCTGCTCGCTCTCCGACTACGAGAAACTCGTCCCCATTGACGATGTCTATATCATCGGACACATCACCAAGCCCGAGTACGGCAAACTCCTCATCGGACGCAACGGCGAAGAAATCGCCCTCACCGCCCAAGGCTGGAACGCCTTCACCGAATAACCCCCGCGACCTCCTCCAACTCCCCCACCCCTTTGGGGAGGGGGTCAGGGGGCGGGGCGACATAACCAATCGGGAAATCTGCCCCTCCCTGCACAAATAATTAATGACCAATTAACGATAATTAACGGAGGCTTAAATCGCAATTAACGGAGGTTAAATGGTTGTTTAACGGCTTTTAATGGAGGCTTAAATTGCAATGAACGTAGTCTTTAATGGGTCTTTTAATGGCTTTTAATGGATAAATCACCGCCCCAACTTGTCCCGACGTGTCGGGATTAACGGAGCCTAATCGTAGTTTTTAATGGTCTTTTAATGGCTTTTAACGGAGCCACCAAAAGCCCCCCACAAACAGAGAGAGCGCGTCTCACGACGAACTCTCTCTTCTAATTTTCAAAACAAAATAAAAATTTTACATCATTTAATCTTCAACCATCCACTCGCTCACGCGACCGAAACGGCTGGCAACCCACTCTATTTGACAATTTGACAATTAGACAACTTGCGCATAGAGTGTGTTGTATGGTTATTTCCCTGCGCTTAAAAAGGTGTTTTCAAGCGCAGGGAAAGACTATTCTGCATTTATTGCAAGCGTACACCCATAGCGTTGTACTTCTTGCCATCGCGTAGGATAACGAGTTGTCCGTTTTCGATGGTCTTAACGGACGGAGTGCGGAGGGTGTTGTCGTCAATTGCAGTAGTCGGTTCGGCAAGTTTCTTGATAGAGCAACCTGCTGCTAATTCAGGAGTGGTTTTGTATTTGGTCAAGTCGCCAACAACCTCTACATAGTCGCCAACTGCCAATGTCTGCTCAACTTCAGATACAGGCACCGCCTTGTAAGCCTCGATAGTATTCTCTCCTGCTTTCGTGTCTGCAAGCCACACGCTGAGGTTGCCGCTGGAAGCAGAATAAGCGTAAGCAACCTCCGTAACATAGCCACGAACTACGTATTTCCCATCTGCATACAGCTCGTTGTTTGCGCCAACAGAGAGTGCCAAGGTGGCTGCAGAGTCGCAAGTGAGGATAGTGGGGTCGGTAATGGTAACGACGCAAGTAGCCTCAACGCCTACACCGGCGGTAGCGGTGATGGTAGCAGTGCCTACACCCACAGCGGTAACATTGCCATTTACCACAGTAGCCACATTCTCGTCAGAAGATGTCCAAACCACCTCGGTGTTAGCTTCTGCGGGAGTGAGCGTAGCCGTCAGTTTGGTGTACTTGTATTGCTCTGCTTCCCAAGTGGTTTTATCCAATGCAATAGCCGTTGCGGGAACATCTGCAATGGTAATATAATACTCTACTTTGCTAATTTGAATGGGTCCATTAGAACTTGCTTGCCCACAATCAGCAACAATCTGATAAAATATGTTTTCCGTGGGAGTAGCAATTGCAACAGATTGCGTACCTTTAGCAATTGTAAAAGTACCTGCATCCGTCCACTCACCATCTGCTGTCTTTGTTTTCAAAGTAAGAGAATTAATGGCGTTGGCAGTTACAGCATCAATTGTCAAATCAATTTTTGTAATGGCTTTATCAATTGCGGCATTGGTGGTGATAGAACCAACTAACGCCTTTTTACTAGAACCCATCTTAATGTAGCTCCAAGCATTATTATTGTTGTTGGCATTAACGATGTTGACCGTAAATCCTTCATTTGTTGCAGACCACTCGGATTCATAGGCAGATATGCCTTTTGAGTTGTAACTCGAACCGAACAATGCTGTTTTGTAAACACCTTCTGCTGCAAACGACATGCTACTCAGCATTGCCGCTGCTAAAAGTAAAGTTAACTTTTTCATAATATTTGTAAATTAGTTATTGTTAATTGTTTGAAAATTAGTTATTATTAATAGAGTTATTTGTTTTCGGGATAAAATAGCACCATCTGTCAATATCCCTCCATTATTAATTCTATTAAGTACACTTAAAAATACCTATACTCATCATTGAGATGCTTTTGAAATACTAATAGGTTAAACAACCGTCTTTATTGACGCTTTTTTTGTGCCTTTTTCCTAACTGTTATTGTGCTTCCTTCGCGTCAGTTTAGACGGTGGTCTAAACTGACGCTGCACGGCAATAGCATTCTGCTATCGGTTGTCGGTGCAAGGGTACGACTTATTTTTTATATATGCAAATAAAAAGACATAAATTCATAAAAAATTAATAAATAGCGAATGAAGTGGGGTGTGCCAGCGTGCCAGCGTGCCAGCAGTTTCCATAAATACACCCGCGCGCGCACGCACATATATTTTTTATAAAACTGCTGGCACGCTGGCACACTTCTGACTTTTTATTCCCTCTCCACGCACTCCCCTATGCCTACCCAAAACAGTACCTTTTGGGGGTGGTGTGGACATGCCTTCGACCCGCGGGAGACCCGCGAAAGACCCGCGAAAAACACACGGGAAGGTGCGGGAGGGGGAAATCTTAATAATCGTACGATTCTTCAGATTTACCCCACGCCCCGCCTTCCAAGCCCCGACGGGGCAACATAACCCGATTATGAATCGGCAGGGCAAAAAGAAAGGCTGTCGAGCAAGTCATACCTGCAAGACAGCCTTTTCTTATCGTTCCATCACCGCCGCCGTCATCTTCGACCAAGCGTACTTGCGTTTCTCTTCCTCGATACCCGAATCGAAACAATGGGCTTCGCGGTGGCAGAAATCCAGCAGTGCGTCGGCGATAGCACGGGCGTCGACGGGGGTTACATACCCCACCTTGCCGTTCGGCACTATCTCAGCCAGTCCGCCCACATCGGTTACCAACATCGGTTTGGAGAAGTGGTACGCCACCTGCGTTACTCCGCTCTGCGTCGCGGACTTATACGGCTGCACGATGAGGTCTGCCGCCGAGAAATACACGCGCACTTGGTCGTTAGGTATGAACTGCGTGTGCCAAACGATTTGCCCCTGCAAGCCGAGTTCCGTCTCCAACTGCGCATACTGCTCGGCGTTGTTGTAGAACTCGCCCGCCACGAGCAAACGCACTTTCTCCTTTCTCAGACGGGTATCGGCATATGCTCGCATGAGCAGGTCAAGCCCTTTGTAGTCGCGGATGAAGCCGAAGAAGAGCAGGTAGCGGTAGCCGCTCTCTAAACCCAGTTGCCGCTGCGCCTCCACCTGCGGCAACGGCTCGCCGAAGTTGTCGTAGAGCGGGTGAGGGCAGAGCGCCACGCGGACACGGCTCTGACTCGGCAGGAATCGCTCGCAGTCGCGCTTCACACTGTCGGACATCGCCACGAAATGGTCTATGCTGCGCACGAAATAGCGTATCAGCCACTTATCCCAGAAATGCGGCTCGTGGGGAATCACATTGTCGAGAATCGACACCACGCGTATGCCTTGCCGCCGCGCCAAACGCGAGATAGTCCCCAAGCATGGCGCCATGAGCGGAATCCAGAACTTCACCACCATCAAGTCGGGGCGGATACGGCGCAACAGGCGCGCCGTCTTCCACCACGAGAAAGGATTGACCGAGTTCATCACGCGCGTAATCTTCAGGTCCTTCGGCGCAGGCTCGTCGGAGTACTGCGTCTTGCCCGGGAAGAGGAAATCGGGGTATTGCAGGGTGAATGTCAGGATTTCCACCTCGTGCCCCTCTGCCATAAACTGCCGCGCAAGGCGCTCATTGTAGGTGGCGATACCGCCCCCGCGGTAGGGCCATGATGTGCCAAGGATAACTATCTTCATGGGGAATTAGGTATTTTAAGTCCATTAAAAGTTCATTAAAAGCAATGTTTAATGGTTCTTTACATGGTTTTTAATGGAGAAAGGAACATATCCGGTTAAACTCCTTGGGGACAGGCGTCTCGAAGTGGACAGTCTGCTCCGTGGCGGGGTGTATGAACTCCAGCACGCGGGCGTGCAGGCAGAGTCGGTCGGCAGGCGAGAACTCGTTGCCGTGCCCGTACTTTCGGTCGCCCGAGACAGGATGCCCTTTCGACGCAAGGTGTACGCGAATCTGATTCGTCCGACCCGTCTCGAGGTTCAGTTCCACCATTGAGAGGTCTTTCTCGGCGTTCTCGCGGACAACCTTATAGTTAGTGATGGCGATGTCGCCGCCATCGTCCACGGGCGAAGAATAGACCATAGCATTGCGCTTGTCCTCGGTGAGCCATGTGGTGATTTTGCCCTCTTTCTGCTCAAAAATCCCCTCGGCTACCGCCACATAGGTGCGCTTCGTAACCAGTTGCCGCCAGTAGGTGCGCATATAGTGCTGCAACTCCGGCGTCTTGGCGAACACCAGCAGTCCGCTCGTCTCACGGTCAAGACGATGGACGGTATAGATACCCGCCCGCGGGTACTGCCGACGGACATAGGCTTTCAGGATGGAGAACACCGTGGTCTCCGTAGAGCCGGGGAATGTGGGCACCGTAAGCAGCCCCACCTGCTTCTCCACTACGATGAGATGGTCGTCCTCAAACACCATGCGCAGTTTGGGATGGTGCAGTTGGATGTTCCCTCTGCCGCTGCTAATCACCACCGTGTCGCCGCTCTGCAGCGGCGTATCATGGCGTGTCTGCACCGCGCCGTTCACCGTTACGCGGCGCTGACTGAGGAGTTGCTTGACGCTGGTCTTGGCCATGCCCCCCATCTTCGATTGAATGAAGTCGAGCAGGGCGGTCGGTTGCTCCACGCGGAGCGTAGTATCGTCTTTTTTCTTGTACATAATCAGTTCTTGCGTAGTCTCTGCCATGCGACGAAGGCAGAGACGTTGATAACGAGGTAGAAGAGGAAGAGGACAATGCAGTAGAGATTCCCAAGCAGGACATAGAACAATATGCCCGCAAGGCTATAGAGTATCCACCAAATCCATGCGTCCATCTTCTGATAGATAAGCCAGAAGTTCGCCATCACGGAGGAGGCAATCATCACCGCCCCTGCCAGTTTGAGGAGCCACTTATCAGCCCATGCGTCGTGGTTCAACACCCGCGTGGTGAAGGCATAGTCCGCCACGATGATAAGCAGAGCAAGCGTGAGCGTCAGCCCCTGCCGCCAACCGTGCAGATACTCCGGGCGGAAAGGCTTTGCTGCAGTTTCCGCAGAGGGCGTAATATTCAGTTGCTTGCGCCAGGTGATGAGCGAAAGGAGCATAAAGGGGATGAAGATACCTATCTGCATGAAGGTGAGGTCGTAGTTGCCTTGCAGCGCGAACTGCATGCCCAGCAGCACCGCCATCGCGATACCGCCGAGGAAGCCCGTGTAGTTCTGCGGGTTGCGGATAGTGAGCACATACGCTGTACCCACCACGCTGGCAGGAATACCCACGATGAAAGCGGCACTGTCCCATTGCAGCAGCACGCCGCGCAAAGGCTCGCAGAGCCGCTCTACCACCAGTAGCACCACAAACAGCGCGGCATAAATCCCCACCGACAGCAGCAACATCCGCCCAAATTCCCGATATAGGTCTTTCTTCATAATAGACAAAGGATACTATCAGACCGCTTTCGCGGAACGACCGCTTCGCTGTCCGACTGTCTTCCTGATAGATACTAAGTCTTTCAGCGAATCGGTCGTTGAGCGAAGCGGTCGTTCTTTTCTGCGCGTAGCGCGGTCTATTAGTTGCGTTTACGATTGCCGTAGCGCGACATGAACTTATCCACACGACCGGCGGTATCGACCAGTTTCGATTTGCCGGTGTAGAAGGGGTGGCTCGTGTTGGAGATTTCCAACTTAATCAGAGGGTACTGTACGCCATCAATCTCAATGCTGTCTTTCGTAGCAGCGGTCGAGCGGCTGAAGAACTGCGTACCATCGGACATATCTTTGAAGACTACCACGCGGTAGTTCTCGGGATGAATTCCTTGTTTCATTGTCTTTACAGTCTTAGGGTTAAACAATTACTCTGCAGCCACTACGTTCAGATGAATGTCTGCTTTTACCTCGCGGTGGAGACGCGCCTGTGCGGTGTGCTCACCCACAGCCTTAATCGGCTCTGCGATGGTAATCACTTTCTTGTCGATGTTAATCTCTTGTGCAGCCAGTGCGTTGGAGATTTGCGTCGTGGTAACGGTACCGAAGATTTTGCCGTCTTCGTTTGCCTTTACGGTCAGCGTGATTACGGTCTCTGCCAACTTAGCAGCCAGTGCCTGAGCGTCTGCCAGCAACTTAGCCTGCTTGTGAGCCTGTTGTTTCAGGTTCTCTGCCAACTGCTTGCGGTTGCTCTCGTTAGCGATAACGGCAATCTTGTTCGGCAACAGGTAGTTGCGGCCATAGCCGTCGCGTACTTTTACAATATCGTTCTTGAAACCGAGGTTTGCAAGGTCTTGAATCAAAATAACTTCCATGATGTCTTTCGTTTTTTAGGGTTCAACACTTCACTTATTTCATCATATCGGTTACGTAGGGCAGCAATGCCAAGTGGCGTGCTTTCTTCACTGCCTGAGCCACCTTGCGCTGATACTTCAGGCTCGTTCCCGTGATACGGCGAGGCAGAATCTTACCTTGCTCGTTCAGGAACTTTTTCAGGAACTCGGGGTCTTTGTAGTCAATGTACTTGATACCGGATTTCAGGAAACGGCAGTACTTTTTCTTCTTCTGCTCAGATGTTTGCGGAGTCAGATAGCGGATTTCATCGTTCTGTGCCATGATTAAGCCTCCTCTTTTTTGAAGTTGTTACGACGTTTTTCTGCGTACTCGAAAGCGTACTTGTCCAGACGCGTTGTGAGGAAGCGAATAATGCGCTCATCACGGCGGAACTCAGTCTCGAGCGTAGCGATAAAGGCGGGTTCTACATCAAACTGCAGCAAGGCATAGAATCCCGTCGTTTTACCTTGGATGGGGTAAGCCAATTGCTTCATGCCCCACTCCTCACGGTTCAAAATGGTACCGCCATTCTGCGTGAGAAGGTTCTCGAATTTGTCTACCGCTTCCTTCATCTGTGGTTCAGACAAAACGGGAGTCAACACGAAAGCGGCTTCGTAATGATTTAACATAATGTTTGTTAATGAATTTTGTTGTTAATAATTATAAGGAATAACAATGCTCTTCCGCACTCACACACGCCCTCATAATTCATAATTCTTAATTCTTAATTAGAATACGCGGGCGCAGTACCGCCGAAAAAGCGTGCAAAGGTACTGCTTTTTTTTGAATTATGCAAGTTTTTCTGCTTTTTTTTGTATTTTTCTTGCTTATTTCGAAAAAAAGCAGTACTTTTGCACCTGCTTTCCCGATAGAGACACGCAGCAGACTGTATGCGGCCGAATACGTAGGATATACGTAAGATATACGTAGGATATACGTAGGATAACCGTGAGAACATGCTACCTATCACCTTACCATTCATAATTCATAATTCATAATTAGAATACGGCTCCGTAGTTCAATGGATAGAATACGGGTTTCCTAAACCTTAGATTCGGGTTCGATTCCCGACGGGGCTACTTTCCATACGCTAAATCCCTTTGCGCTATGTCTTTCCTCTGTCTTTTGGCAGCCGTCGCAAGTTTTGTCATCGAAAGCAAGACGACTGTCTCTTCCGGCGGCGAACTGCCTAAGGGCGCAACCGCGACCTACGAATGCACCTACAAGAAAGGGCAACTCACGGCAGGCAACAGCGCCACCCTCCGCCTCAGCGGATGGCAGAGCACTGAGATAAGCCGTGTAACGCTATGGATGAAGTCCAACCAAGCCTCAGGAGCCGGCAACCTGCAAATGACCATTGACGGTGCACAGGTCTGGACTATCCCCACACAACCGTTCTCCGAATGGGCAGGCGCCTACTCCACTGAGTATGTGCCGATTGCGCACACTTTCTCCCCAGCCGAGGAGGTGCAACGCGGCGAGGTCGCTATCTGCGTCTCCGCCACAGAAAACTCCCTCTACATCGAGCGCTACGAGATAGAATGGCAGCAGGCAGTCGCCCGCCCTTATACCGTAACGCTCATCGACGATGGCTACCACACCTATGCCGAATTGAGCGAGCAGGCGGTAGGCAGCGGCGTGCTCTTGCCCGCATTGACCGACGCTGACCACTGGCACTTCGTCGGTTGGAGCGAGACCGCCATTGCCAACGCCAACCAAGCCCCAGCACTGCTCCAACCAAGCACTACCTACTATCCAACCTGCGACACACGGCTCTATGCCGTCTATACCGACTACCTTTCGCAAGAACTCTCCCCCATCCAACAAACAGACTTCCAATCCGGCTACTACACCATCGCTTTCCCTATCGCCGACAAATGCCTCACCGGTCCCGTGGACGACGCCATTGAGGGTATCGCCACACAAAGTGTCGCCCTGCTTACACGCGAGGACGGACTCTGCGAACGGCAGTACACCATTACCGAAGAAATGGTGTATCATATTGATTTCTACGAAGATAGCACCGCACGCATTACCCATTGGCAGACGCATTCCCCCGTCGGCTATTCTGCCAACCGACTGACGCAAAGCGATGTGCTGTGGCACTACCAACGGGCTGCCGACTCTACAATCTGCTTCTATACCCCGCTCGACGAGACGCGGCTTCAAGCACTACGAATCTGCTACGATGATTATTATTGCGTATGGAAAGGCGGGCTTATATCTTTCTTGCGCAACACGCTCGGACACCATTGCCTGCTCTTTGCAGTCGATACCGCTGCCTTCTACGCACAATGGACGAGTTACCCCTTTGGGCAAGGCATTAACCAAACCGAGCAGGAGACTGACAAAACATCCCTATACGACATACGGATAGGGAACTACCGCCTCCGTATCCGCCACGGCAAGAAATACCTACTATTGAACATGTGAGACCCCACCCTTTCCCTCAGCAAGAGAAAAGGCAATTGGCAACCGGCGTTTTGAGCATCAACGCTTTTTCTACAAAAGAGGGAGGGCGTGCTCCATTTGGTTGCTGCGGGAACCTTTCAGGAGGATAGCGGCACCGCTAATCGGATGTTCTTGCAGGTAGGCGCACAGCGCGTCCACATTGGGGAAGACAGGATAGGGAGACGTGGTCTCAGCATACTCTTCGCCTACAAGCAACACGGTCGGGGCTTTGCGCTCCGCCAACATGTTGACGATGTTCTGGTGCTCCAAGTGGCTATACTCGCCCAACTCGCGCATGGCACCAAGGATATAAGTGTCGCCCGTGAAGGCGTTAATAGCCGCCTGCATAGAGGTGGGATTGGCGTTGTAAGCGTCCACGGTGATGGTGTTGCCTCGACTACTATGTACCAACTGCGAACGGTTATTCGTGGGGATATAGGCACGAATAGCATCCAATGCCGCCTCGTCCGAGACACCGAAGAATGCTCCCACGCAGCGGGCAGCAGAGACATTCTCGGCATTGTAGTTGCCCACCAGATGCGTCCCATCGGGCATGGTGCCGGTATGGTAAGGGATGAGCGCGACCTCCGTCTCCCCTGCGGCAGCAGTGAGCATGCTTTGCAGGTAGGGGTTGTCGGCATTTTGGAAGATGGTACCGCGGTGGGCAACGAGGTAGTCGTAGAGTTCGCGCTTCGTCTGCTGCACGCCCTCAAAGGAGCCGAAGCCTTGCAAGTGCGCCCTGCCGACATTGGTGATAAGCCCATAGTCAGGCGCTGCTACCTCTACCAACTCGCGTATGTCGCCCGGGTGGGAAGCGCCCATCTCCACGATAGCCAACTCATGGTCGCGCGTGAGTTGCAGCAGCGTGAGCGGCACACCGATACTGTTGTTCAGGTTGCCCTGCGTGTAGTGGATACGATACTTGGTACGCAGGACAGCAGCGGTGAGTTCCTTCGTGGTGGTCTTGCCGTTGGTGCCGGTAATGCCGATGATGGGCAATCCTAACTCCCGCCGCCAATCGTGTGCCAACTGCTGCAAGCCGACGATGCCGCCACGTTGACTTGCCTCTGCATCCAGCAGCACGGCGCTGTCTTTCCCGAAGCGCTTGCAGAGGTCGCGATAGACTGCTTCGTCAGATACCACAGCCATGCTCGCCCCTTGCTCCAAGGCTTGGGCGGCAAAGAGATTCGCATCAAAGCGTTCACCTTTCAACGCAAAGAACACGCAACCCGTAGGCAGGTTGCGTGTATCAGTACTCACACAGAGCGAGTGCTTATTTCTTGTTAGGAAGTTCCAATCCATAGCCTTTCTTCTTATCTTCTATCTTCAGAGCCACCGAGAAGATGAATGCCAACACGCCAAAGGACGCAAAGACAACCATCGGCACAAGGTAACCGCCCGTAACCACACGCAGTTTACCAATCAGCAGCGGCACAAGGCAGAGACCGATGTTCTGTACCCAGAAAATCAGGCAGTATGCCGAACCAAGCACTTTCTCGTCAATGATTTTCGGCACGCTGGGCCACATAGATGCCGGCACGAGTGAGAAACTAACGCCCAAGACAAGGATGGTGATGAGCGCAAGGGTCTTGCTGGGGTAGTGCGGCAACACAAAAGCAAACACACTGTGGCAGATAATCATGATGATAGCGCCGACCATCATCATCGTAGCCCCTTTGCCCTTGTTGTCAATGAACGAACCGAGGAACGGCGTGAGAATCATCGCCAAGATAGGGAACCACTTGAACAGACCTGCCGCCTCAGCATTGGTCATCCCCGGGATAGTCTCCTCAAGGAAGTTGGTCGCAAAACGCTGGAAGGGGAAGATGGCGCTATAGTAAAGCACACACAAGAGCGCGATAATCCAGAACATCTTGGAGGTGAAAATCTTACCCAAGTCGGAGAAATGGAACTCGTCCTCGGGGTCTTTCTCTGCCGTTGCCTCACCGATAGCCACTAATTGTTTGTCGAACTTGGTATCCATGATGGTGAATACAAAGAAGTTCAGCAGACCGATAACGAGCAGCAATGCCGAGAACAAGAACGGCGCCACGACAGAGTTCATGCCGTTTACCGCGAAATGCTCAGAGATAAGCGGCGAGAAAAACATCGCTGCAAAGACTCCGATACGCGCAATCGACATCTCCAAGCCCATTGCCAACGCCATCTCTTTACCTTTGAACCACTTTGCAAGAATCTTGCTGACGGTGGTACCCGCCATTTCGCAACCGCAGCCGAATATCATAAAGCCGAACATCGCCATCTTCGCCGAACCGGGCATAGAGGTCCACCACGAGTTGAGCCATACCATTTCATTGGCTCCGAACCACTCGGAGATACCTACATATTTGATAGCCGCACCCAGCACCATCAGCGAGGCAGAGAGCAGTCCGGTAAACCGAACGCCCATCTTATCCAAGATGATACCGGCCAAGATTAAGAAACCAAAGACATTGAGCAGATACTCACCCGCTGCATAGGTGCCGAATACACCTTGGTCCCAACCAAGATGGTGTGTTTGCTCCAACAGAGACGCCAGCGGCGAGAGGATGTCCACAAACATATAGGCAAAGAACATCATCGACGCCACCAATACTAATACTGTCCATCGTGCCACAGCCGAATCACGCAATGTGGCTTGCAATTTTTCTACCATTTTTTATTTGATTAAGGATTAAGGATGAAGGACGCAGGATGAAAGACTTATTACCTTCGTCTCTGAGTACGCATAGTCGAAACTAATTCAGTCTTTCAGCGAACGCAGTGAGCGGTCTTTTATCTTTCAGCGAAGCGGTCTTTTATCCTATTTGGGTTAGGGCGCGGAACAAACTTGTTCTTCCGCTTCTGCCATGCGGCTTTCTTCTTCTCATACTCCGCATAGTGGCTTTCCAAATACCCGTCTGCCATTTTTGGATGAAGGATTAAGGATGAAAGATAAAGGATAAAGGAACAAAGACTTATTACACTCGTCTGCCATTTTTGGATAAAGGATGAAGGATGAAGGATGAAGGACTTATTACCTTCGTATTTGAGTTTTCAGAGTCTGTACTATTTAGTCTTTTATCCTTTATCCTTTAGCGAGCGCAGCGAGCGGTCTTTTATCCTTAAGTGAGCGGTCTTGTTTCCTATTTTATTCCCAATTCTTTCTTCACAGCGGGCATAGCATCCAATGCCGTTTCGGAGATATAGACCATCACCGCGGAATCGAAGATATAGGTGTAGCCCTCTTTCTGTCCTACTGCTTGGATGGCTTTCGACATCTTCTCATGCACGGGAGCCAGCAACTCTTGTTGCTTCTTCTGGATATCCTGCTCTGCCGTTTGGTAGAAGAGTTGGATACGCTGTTGCATCTCCTGCAACTCTTGTTGACGAATCTGCTTGATGGCGTCTGCCATAGTAGCCTCTTGGGCCTGATAGTCCTGCACTTTCTTTTGGAACTCTTCTTGCATCATTGCCAACTGGCTCTCATACTGCGACTGAACGGTATCCATCTGCGCACGTACTGCGTTCACCTCCGGCATCTGTGCGAACAATTCTTGGGTGTTCACATGCCCGAATTTCTGTGCGCTTACTGCCATCGGCAACACCAGCGCGATTGCTAAAATAATCTTTTTCATATGTATTTAGTTATAATTTACAATGTTTAGTTAGAACCAAGTAGCAAGAGCTAAGTTAAGATGAAAGATAAAGAATGGAAGATAAAAGACTTATTACCTTCATCTATGATTTTTCAGAGTCAATACTATTTAGTCTTTAATCCTGTGTCCTATATCCTTGATCCAAGAATCTATTTTGCCCCCAACTTCTCCAGCACTTGGTCGCTGATATCCAACTTACCGGACATGTATATCAGCGCAGGATCTGCTGACCTATCGCGCACAATATCAATCTTTTTCTCATTTGCCAACTCCTGTATGGCGGCATAGATATCGTCCTGAATAGGCTTTATTAGTGCCTCGCGTTTCTTAAATAGTTCGCCGTCCTTACCGAAGTACTTGCGTTTGAGTTCCAGCACCTGCTGCTCTTTCTGCACAATCTCTTCCTCGCGACGCTTGCGCATTTCTTCAGAGAGGAAGATTTGCTCGGTTTGATAGTTGCTGGTCAACACCCGCGCCTCTTGCGACAGCGCGTCTATCTCTTTCTGCCAACGCTTGGAGATAAGCGTCAGTTGCTCATTGGCAGACTCATACTGCGGCAGGTTCTTCAGGATATACTGCATATCGATATACGCTATCGACTGCTCTTTGGCAGCATAGCAACCCAATGCCATCACTGCGCTACACAATATAATAAATAGTCGTTTCATATCTTTTTTCTCCCCCTTTGTAGGGGGAGTCAGAGGGGGTCTTCCTTACAACTCTTGTCCTAAGATGAAGTGGAACTGCGAGCCGCCGTATTGGGTAGAGCCGTTTATCGGGTCAAAGCCGTAACCCCAGTCAATACCCATCAGTCCGAACATCGGCAGGAAGATACGCACACCCACGCCGGCACTGCGCTTTAGGTCAAACGGGTTGTAGTCCTTGATATCTGCATAGCAGTTTCCTGCCTCGATGAACGCCAATGCCCAGATGGTGGCGTTCTGCTCCAGCGAGATAGGATAGCGCAACTCCATCGTGAACTTGCTATATACATAACCCATGTTGCGTCCCGTCTGCGGGTCGTAGGGCGTGAGCGAGCCCGACTGGTAACCGCGCATAGAGATGTAGTCGGTGGAATAAGTAGAGTAGCCCGACATACCGTCGCCGCCCATGTAGAACGATTCAAACGGCGATTTCGCGTACTTGTTGTAATGCCCTAAATAACCGAACTCTGCGCGGGTCATCAGCACCAACTTGCTATCGCGTGTAAGCGGCGTAAACACCTTGCCCGAGAATTTCCACTTGTGGTACTCCAGCATGTGGTATCGCTCTGAGGTGGTCATATTGGCATAGTTCTTCCCGTTCATGAGCGACCACGGCGGCGTTATCTTCAGTCCCAGCGTGAACTGCGAACCGCGGCGCGTATAGATAGGGTTGTCTATGCTGGAGCGCGAGAGTTGCAGATTCAACGACAGGTTATGGCAGGTACCATTGGAAATCAGCAGGTAGGGCCAGTCTTTCATCATGTACATCTGGTAACTGATGTCGCCGTAGAAGGTGAAGTAGTCATCGGGCCAGCGCAGACGCTTACCATACCCCACGCTCACGCCGAAAGTACGCATGTAGATATCTTTATCACTTTCCGTCTCCATCAATTGCTGATAGTAGTCGGAGTTGCCGTATGCATAGTAATAACTCGAATAGGAGTTCACCAATTGGTTGTACGCCTCTTGATAGCGCTTGGAATAACCTGATTGCGAAGCAAAGAACACATTGACGCTCAGCGAGTTAGGTCGTTTTCCACCTAACCACGGCTCTAAGAACGAAAGGCTCGCCGACGTGTAATAGACACCGTTGGTGCGGGCGTTGATGGAGAAAGTCTGTCCCTCGCCCTGCGGCACAATGCGATAGGCTTTCTTGTTGAACAAGTTTTGTATCGCGAAGTTGGTGAATTTCAATCCGATACTACCTACCAGACCACTTGCACCCCACCCCAGCGAGAACTCTATCTGGTCGCTCGACTTGGTCTCCAACTGATAGGTGATATCCACCGTCCCCTCTTCGGGATTAGGCTGAATATCCGGCACCAACTTCTCTTGGTCGAAGTGCCCCATCTGCGCCAACTCGCGCAAGGAGCGCATGATGTCCGACTGCGAGTAGAGTTGCCCGGGCTTGGTGTACAACTCGCGGCGCACTACATGCTCGTACACGCGCGTGTTACCTACTATATTGATTTCGTTGATGGTAGCGGGTTTGCCTTCGTACATACGCATCTCGAAGTCGATACTATCGTTCTCCACATTCACTTCCACAGGTTCCACATTGAAGAACAGATAACCTTGGTCGGTATAAAGTTTCGACACCGCATCATCGTCATTCAGCAGGCGGTCGTTGATGGTCTTCAGGTTATATACATCGCCTTTCTTCACGCCCAGCGTCGCGTCCAGCAACTCGTAAGGATATACCGTATTGCCCACCCAGTTCACGCTGCGGATATAGTACTTATCGCCCTCGCTGATAGTCATATACACATCCACGCGCGTCGGGTCCTCGGGGTTGGGCACTACGCTGTCTGCCACTATGTACGCATCGCGATAGCCTATCTCGTTATATTTCTCTATCACTGCCGCCTTGTCGTTCTCATATTCCTCAGCGACGAATTTCTTGGTGCGGAAGAGGTTGATGATATTGTTATCATTCGTCTTCTTCATCGCCTTGTTGATTTGGTTATGCGTCAGTGCCTCGTTGCCCGTGATGTAGATTTTCCCGACTTTGGTCTTCTCTTTCTTATTCACATTGATAGCCACTTTCACATAGCCCGGGTGGTCCTGGTCAGCCTGCTGCAAGACCTGTACTTCCGCATTGTGGTAACCTTTCTCAGCAAAATACTTCTCTATCACGGTCTTTGCGTGGTCGGAAAGATTGGGAGTCATCTGGCTACCGTTGCGGATACCTACTTTCACCTCCACATCTTCTTTCTCGCTCTTTTTCAGTCCGTTATATATCACCTCCGACACCCTCGGACGCTGCTTCAGCGCTATCTCCAACCATATCTTCTGCCCCTCAATCTTTTGGGCTTTTATCTTCACATCCGAGAAGAGGCCTTGCTTCCAAAATCGTTTGATAGCCTTGGTTATCTGGTCCCCGGGCACCTCTATCTTATCGCCCACTGCCAGTCCGGAAAAGCCGATGAGCACGAAGTCCTCATAACTGTCCGCTCCCGTAACGCTTATCCCCGCTATCTCGTAGGTCTTGCGCTGATAGGTGTATTCTATCTCCGGCAGGGGCGCATCGGTGCTATCCGTTGCCACTATGTCTGCCACCGAGTCTGCCACCACCTGCGCCCGCAGAGCGCCTGCCGTCAGCATGCACAACAACAATATATATATATATCGACTATACGCCATTTGCTAATAGCAATGCCCCCTCTTAATTCTTAATTCTTAATTAATACTTGTTCGCTCGTCTTGCCGAATCGGCGTTCGCGGTGTTGGTAATCCACTATCGCTTTGCAGAACTCCTCTTCTGTAAATTCGGGCCACAAGCAGTCGGTGAAGTACAACTCCGAGTAAGCCAACTGCCACAAGAGGAAGTTGCTAATCCGCAACTCGCCGCTTGTCCGTATCAGCAGGTCGGGGTCGGGCATACTTGCCGTGGTCATCAGCGACGACACCAATTCCTCGTTCACATCTTCCGCCTTCAACGCTCCCGCCTGCGCCTTTCGCACTGCCTCTTGCATGGCGTTCGTTATCTCCCACCGCGCGGAGTAACTGAGGGCTATCACTAATCGCAATCCCGTGTTGCCGCTCGTCTCCTCCATACACTGCTCGAACTTGCGCTTCGCGCCTTCCGGCAGTCGCTCCGTATCTCCTATCGTCAGCAGCCGCACATTGTTCTTCATCAGCGTCGGCGTCTCTTTGGCAATGGTATCTACCAGCAGAGTCATCAGCGCGTCCACCTCCTCTTTCGGGCGGTTCCAGTTCTCCGTAGAGAAAGTATAGAGGGTCAGGTACTGAATACCCAACGCCGCTGCCGTCTCCGTGATACGGTGCACAGTCTCCACACCCTGCTTATGCCCGTACATACGAGCCAAGCCCTGTTTCTTTGCCCACCTGCCGTTGCCATCCATGATGATAGCCACGTGCCGCGGCATACGCGCTTTGTCTATTTGCGATTTGTAGTCCATTGTCAATTAGTTTTTCTATATCCTGCTCGCTTCGCTCTATTTATCCCGACGTGTCGGGACGAGATTTATAGGATGGTTACAGATTCTAAAGAAAATCCATATCCTCCGCTCAAATTCTTCCTAATCTCTGCAAGGGCGTAGCCCACAGCAAGGTGTTTTTTTTCTATCTCACTCGCATATCCTGCAAATCTTCTCGTCTTGGTCAAACTCAAAAACTATGCCAACCGTGAGTTGCGAAGTTACATCGTTGTTCAAAAGATTGCTCCCGTTTAGATTATACGAGTTGCAAAGCTCTTTTCTACCTTCCAGATTATCAGCAAAATACACATTGTGTTGCCATGCCACTTGCAATTGCCACCTTTCCGCTATTTTCCATTTCAGTCCCACCACGAACGGGATGTATATCTGTGTGTATCTCGATAGCGTAAAAGCATATTGAGTATTCCCTGTTGTATTATCTATTTCCACCTTCCCGTCCTTATCCCTTTTCGGATTGTTGAAGAAATCCTTGCTATATGTCCGCCATGTCCAATCTTCATTTAGACACACGCTCACACCCACTCCCACGCCGATAAACGGCGTCAATTGCTTCACGCGACGGTCGTATTGCTTCTGACCGAAACGGAAAAAGTTAAACTCTCCCATCACATCCGCATTCACCATCCGCGTCCCCCATTGCTTGGGCTGCACAATAGGATAGGGCTGCATCGCATCAGGTGGCGTAATTTCCGTATTCGTAGCACCTTGTATATGGTGCATCATCCCCTTTACCTGTATCGCCCAGCGTTGGTTGATCTTATATCGAAACTGCAAGCCATACGCCCCACGCACATCCTGAAACACATACTCCATTGCATCGCCCACATAATAACCTACTCCCCCCTGCAGTCCCAACTCACAACGATATTCTCGCACAGTCTGCGCACTCACACGTACCGCACAACCTACCAACATCCACAAGATGATATTTCCTAACTTTCTTTTCAATGTTGTCTTGATATTCGATACCTTAAAATGAGCGTGCAAAGATACAAAAAAAATACTGAATTTCCAAATATATTCCCTACAAAATAAAAAATAGTGCCATTTTTACCAAAAATTAACGCTCTATACGCTTTTTGACAAAATGACACTTGCCTTCTCAGCCGTTTTTCAGCGGACTTCGAGCAGACCTTAAGCAAACCTTAACGGTTTTAGCACAATAGCAAAATATTACCCATTAGGCTTATATTCTATCATTTTTGTATCAGCAGTCGAAAAGCGTCTGCCACTTTGCCCACAGCGACCACCTCTATTCGGAAGCGTTTGGACAAGCCCTGTTGCTGCTGCTCGGGGATGATGATACGGCGGAAACCCAACTTCTCCGCCTCCTGTATGCGTTGCTCTATGCGATTCACGGGGCGAATCTCCCCTGCCAAGCCCACCTCACCCGTTAGGCAGGTGTCGGCATCAAGCGCGATATCCATGTTCGATGATAGCACCGCCGCCAGCACCGCCAAGTCTATCGCGGGATCGTTCACCCGCAGGCCGCCGGCGATATTCAGAAACACATCTTTCTGCAACAACTTAAAACCTACGCGCTTCTCCAACACGGCAAGGAGCATGTTCAGCCTGCGGCTGTCGAAGCCCGTACAAGAGCGTTGCGGCGTGCCGTAAGCCGCCGAAGAGACCAACGCCTGTACCTCTATCAGGAAGGGGCGCACTCCCTCCACTGCCGCCGCGATGGCGATGCCCGACAAGCCCTCGCGCGACGTAGAGAGCAACATCTCGCTCGGGTTGGTAACCTCGCGCAAGCCATCATGCCGCATCTCGTAAATGCCCAATTCCGAGGTGCTGCCGAAGCGGTTCTTTTGGCTTCGAAGCATACGATACATATAGTGTTGGTCGCCCTCAAACTGCAACACCGTGTCCACGATATGCTCCAGCACTTTTGGACCCGCCAGCGAACCTTCTTTGTTGATATGCCCGATGATGAAGAAGGGGATATTTTGCTCTTTGGCAAACTGCAAAATCCGCGTGGCGCACTCGCGCACTTGGCTCAGGCTGCCGATGCTCGCCTCCACGCCCTCGCTGCCGATAGTTTGTATGGAGTCTATCACCACCACCTCAGGCTGCAACTCCTTCACATAGCCTAATATGCGTTCAAGGCTGGTCTCGCTCATGATATACAAGTTATCTGCCTTGCCCGCCAGCCGCTCTGCCCGCAGTTTCAATTGCCGTTCGCTCTCCTCGCCGCTGGCATAAAAGGTCTTGCGCTCACCCATCTGCAAGAGCACTTGCAGTGCCAACGTCGATTTGCCTATCCCGGGCTCACCGCCGAGCAACACCAGCGACCCGGGCACTAATCCCCCGCCCAGCACACGGTTCAGTTCACCGTTGTGCATGTCTATCCGCATCTCCTCCGACGCCACTATCTCCTGTATCTTCTGCGGCACGCTGTTGCCCCGCGCGCGAATCCCTTTGCTGCCACTGCCGAACAAACCACTCCCTGTACCGCTCGCAGTGTAAGCATCTTCCACTTCCTCCTCATAAGTGCCCCATTCGCCGCACACCGGACAGCGACCTAACATCTGCGGAGCCTTCGCCCCGCAGTTTGAACAAATATATGTAATTTTCGGCTTTGCCATGGGATGTTAGTTATTTGGAGTAATCGGAGAATTCAGAGTACTCAGATTATTCAGATTACTCAGCGTGTAGGTTTTTCGCTCTTCGGCTAAGAGGGTGTTCTCGAAGATAGGTTTTGCCTCTTCGAGGAAGAGACTTTGGTCGAGTACGCGGGCGGAGAAATGCCCGATAATCAGTTGCTTCACATGGGCTTTCTGCGCGATAGTTGCCGCCTCGGCTGCCGTGGAGTGCATCACCACCTTGCAGCGGTCTGCCTGCTCTTGGAGGAAAGTCGCCTCGTGATAGAGCGTCTCCACGCCCTCGATGATTGGCAGTATCTTCTCGCTGTACATCGTGTCGGAGCAGTAGGCATAGCGCTTCACGGGCTCGGTGTCACGGTGGTGCTCCGTGAAGAGAAAGCCGCAGCAGGGCACGGAGTGTTTGAGCGGAATCGTCTCCACCGTTACCGTCCTGTCTTCGAATATCACCTCGTGCTTGCGCGGGTTGATGGCATGGAAAACCACCTCGTAAGGCAGGTCGCTGCAATAGTAGTCCAACCACGGACGCAACAACCCCTCTAAGTCTGCGTGGGCGTAGATATGCATGGGCTGCGTGCGACGGAGCATGCCCAAGGTAGAGAGCAAGCCTATCAAACCGAAGCAGTGGTCGCCGTGCAAGTGCGAGATGAAGATATTGTACAGCCGCGCCGTCCGTGTCCCGAGGCGTTGCATGGTAATCTGCACACCCTCGCCACAGTCAATCATAAACGACTTGTCACACAAATCCAGTATCTGCCCCGATGGCGAGTTCGTCATCGTCGGCTTCGCACTGCCGCAACCTAATATGGTCAGTTTGCAATCAGACATGGGGAATATCAATCTGCAAATGAATTCCTAATTCCCAATAACTTTTCCTTTACCCTTTCTCCCAAGGCGGTCTTTCGGTCGATATGCTCGAGCACGGCTTTCACAAAGGAGTTGCTCTCGAAGGAGCCGCGCACGGACTCGAAGTCGGCTTGCTGCTGCGAGCGGTCGCCGTCCACACCGAAGCCGGTGCGGCTGTTGAGGTCAAACTCCTTGCGCGCGTCGTCATAGACCATTCTATCCAGTCTAACAACGGCATTCTGCCAGTCGTCTATCGACTTGAGCACCTGCTCTACACTCACTTCTGCCACTGTGCAGCCCCATATCTGCTCCAGTTTCTCCGCTGCCCAAGTCCACTCGTAGGAGTAGTACTGCTCGTGCATCTCGCGGAAACGCTCTTGTATCTGCTCCGGCGTCATGCCGCCCTGCTCTATGTCGTCCATCAGGCGAGTTACCTCCGAGCGAGGGGCTATCAGTCCTGCCAAGTCCACCCAGTCGCCTTTGCCCACGGCGCTATCGGGCTGCAAAGCAGCATGCAGGTCTTCAAGGCTGTGGATGTCTGCTTTCTCAATACGCGAAATAAGCGAGTTGCCCAAGAACTTCGCAATACCGATACTATATAGTTCGCGCCCGTGCGCGAGTGAGGAGTTGCGTATCTTGCAGTTGTTGTAGCCATAGACCTCGGTGTTTTCGCCACTCAGTTGCTGCAACTCGTTGAGCACCTCGCGCCCGCGCCACATCTTCTGCACCGTGTAGGGCGAGAGCAGGTTGAAGTTGATAAAGTCCAACTTGTCAGGGTCTTTGCGGTTGTCACGCTTGGGCCATTTCTGCGCGTCGCGGATAGTCCCTACCGTGCGAAGGTTTGCGCCCGGCACGAGGTACGACTCCGATTGATTCTCTATCAGGTAGGAGAATGGCAGTTCGCTGGTGTCGGCGTGGTGGGTATGGCGCCCCATCACGAGAGAGAAAGCACCTATCTTCGAGGGCCATAGCAGGTAACTGTCGGAGGTGGTCTTCGCCCCGCGCTCTGCCACACCTTGGTGGATAGGACCTAACTTGTACATGTGGTTCGACTGGTTGCTGCCCGAGCCGGCGTTCAGGAAGGAGAACATACCCGCTATCAGCAAGGTCGATTTGTGGTGCGTTACCGTGTACGGACCGGCAAAGATAGCGCATGCCTCGCCGTGCATGCCTTGGCAGTTGCTGAAGAAGAGCGATTCGCCTGCCGAGTAGTGCTTGTCGAAGATACAGCCTTGCCCCACGAAGCACTTGTCCACCAGCGTCGAGTCGCCTATCTCCACGCCCGAGGAGATAATGAAATCGGTGCATTTCACACCGCTGCCCAACTTCACGGGTGCGGCAGCATTAGAATTGACGGAGCCGTTCTTCAGGCGCGATACACCCACCAACTGTGCGTTGTCGCCAATGCGCACATTCTTGATACTGCCGCAATTGAGGATACAGACATGGTTGCCTATCGAGCCCATCGTGTCGGCTTGCGTCTCTGCGTAGTCGTCCACCATCTTCTCCAGTGTCTCTATCATCACAGGGCGGTGGCGATAGAGCGTCATCACATAGGCGAGGCTCGCACTCAGACGGTCAAAGATAGGAATCTCTCTGCCCCCGCCCTCGTTCATCACAGGCACACGCACACCGTTGCCGAAAGTGGTCTTGCCGTCCACAAGGATGGAGTTCACATTCTCGATACAGGTGTCGTTGCCAATACGGTAGTTAGCGATGTAGTTGTGGATATTGTAGAGGTGCACATTGTCGCCTATCTCGCAGTTGTGGAGCATGGCATGCTGTATGCCGGCATGCACACTCAGCCCGCCCGGGAGGGCAAACTCGCGGTTGAACACGCCCATCTTCACCGTGCCGGAGAACTGCACATCGCGCACGAAAGTGGCGTCAAAGCCATCTTTCACCCACACTTCGTGCCAGTTTTTTGCCGAGCAACCCTGCGCAATCAGTTGCGCTTGCTCTATGTCTGTCAAGTTTCTAAACATAATAGGAGAATTTAGAATTATGAATTATGAATTTAGAATTAAGAGAGCGTTGGAACTAAGTTTCAGAGCATGCGCTCTCATAATTCATAATTCATAATTCATAATTAGTTATCATTTGGTTTTCAGATAGATACGAGTGAAGACCTGTCGGGTGTAGGCGGGGAAGTCGCCTGCCATGAGCCAGCCGTAGTAGCCCTTGTCGCGGCGATAGACATCCGCCACGCGTTGGTTCTTGTACTTGCCAAAAAGGAATATCTCCTGCCCCTCTTGGTCGTAGCCCACGCGCCCTGCGAAGTCGGCATAGCGTGCAGGCCCCGTGGTATATTCGGCGAGTGCCTCGATGGTATCGGGCAGGTCGTAGCGCTCCAATTGGGCTTTCAGCACCTCGTAGGTCGCCATGGTATCAGCATTGGCGGAATGGGCGTTCTCCAATTCCTTGCCGCAATAGAAGCGATATGCCGAGGCGAGGTTGCGTTGCTCGTTCTTCACGAAGATTTGATAGGCATCCACGCAGTGTTTCTGCTTCAGGTTCACCTTCACGCCCACGCGCAGGAACTCCTCGACGAGCAGCGGGATGTCGAAATGGTTGCTGTTGTAGCCCGCGAGGTCGCTGTCTTGCAGCATGTCCGCCAGGTCTTGCGCTATCTCGCGAAAGGTGGGGCAATCTGCCACATCGGCATCCGTGATGCCGTGTATCTGCGTACTCTCCTCGGGAATATGCATCACCGTCTCCTCCACAAACGGCTTGCCAAACGCGTCCGTCTTGTGGCGAATCACGGTGGGCTTTACGCGCAAGGTCTTTCCCTCGGTGTTGCCGTTGGGAAAGACCTTGTAATAACTAATCTCTACAATGCGGTCCGTAGCGATATTCAGTCCCGTTGCCTCCAAATCGAAGAACACCAACGGGCGGGTCAAGTGCAGTTTCAAAGCGGTATCTTTTGAATTATGAATTAAGAATTAAGGATTATGAGTGCTCATGCTCTGAAAAACAGGCAGGCAACGCCCTCTTAATTCATAATTCTTAATTCTTAATTAAACATAGACATTAGTCATTGAGCAGCATAGGCATGAGGAGCATGAGCAGTTCCTCGTTTTCCTCGTTCTCGGTGGGGAGGATGAGCCCTGCGCGGGCGGAATCAGCGAGTTGCAGTTTCACATCCTGCGAGCCTATCACGCCCAAGATGTCAATCAGGAAGGGCGCCTTGAAGCCTATGGACAGCGGAGTGCCCTCGTAAGCGCAAGCGATGGTCTCCTCGGCGCTGGTGGAGAAGTCGATGTCCTGCGCGGAGATGTTCAGGCGGTTCTCGCTGAGCGATAGTTTCAAGAGCGAAGTGCTGGTGTTGGCGAACACGGCTACGCGCTTGCAGGCTGCGATAAGGGTCTGCTTGTCGATGACTGCGATGTTGGTGTTGTTCTGCGGAATCACGGCATTGTAGTTGGGGAAGCGTCCCTCAATCTGGCGGCAAACCAAGGTGGTGTTGCCAAAGACGAA
>JALFGC010000076.1 GCA_022777485.1 Bacteroidales bacterium | reverse complement strand
CGCAGACCACGCCTTCGCACAAGACCAATGCCACCACCGCTACCGCCACCGCAGCCAAGGCGTATATCAACCACGGCAGCAAGGCAAACAATGCGTCTTACGCTTTCGCCGTCGTACCCGCTACCGACGCCGCTGCTATGGCAGCATGGGCACAGCAGTTTGAGGCAGGCACCGCATTCACCGTCCTGAGCCAATCCTCCCAACTGCATGCCGTGCAGCGAGGTAGCACCATAGCATACGCGTTCTACCGAGCAGCGGAAGACCTCACCTTCGGCATCGTGCAGGCGGCTACCCACCAACACCTGCTGCTCGACACCTACGACGCTACCGCCGAGAAGCATATCTTCGCTGCTTGCAACCCCAACCTCGAGCCGAAGGCTGACGACACCTACGGATGGGTCTCCACACCTACCACCACAACAATCACCCTCGCAGGCGAATGGATGGCAGAAACATCGAACGATGCAGTGCTGTTCGCAGCACCGAAAGACGGAATCACCGAAGTAACAATCACCTTCAACGATGGCGAACCTGTCTATTTCAATGCGGTACCTTGGGGTTCCATCACCTCCATAGAGCAACCCGCCAACCACATGGCAGACGCTCCCCAAAAACGAATAATAGACGGACAAGTGCTTATCTTCCGCAACAACCAAGCATACACCCTCCTTGGAATTAGGAATTAGGAATTCCTCCATTAAAGTCCATTAAAGGTTCATTAAAAAAGCAAAGTTTTAATGGTTCTTTAATGGTTTTTAATGGAGAACATCAAGGAATAATTAATGAATAATTAACGGGTATTAACGGAGAATTCGTAAATCGTAAATAGTAAATAGTAAATAGTATTATGAACAACACAACAAGCAAAAATCTCTTTTTGGCTGCATTGTGCAGCACGATGGCTGTGGCGTGGATAGGATGTACGCCCGAGAAGCCTGCCTACGACAAGGCACATATCCTCGAAGTAGCAGAAGCACAGGTTGATTATCAAATAAAGTTGGTAGAGCAAGACCAGACGCAAGTGCTCAACCCCCGTTCAGTAGTGAACGGCGTGATTCAGTATATCCCCATCGACGACTGGTGCTCCGGCTTCTTCCCGGGTATCGTATGGCAGATGTACCGCCTCACAGGCGATGAGAAATACCTACCCTATGCCGAGAAATACACCGAGGCGCTGGATAGTATCAAGCACCTGAAATGGCACCACGATGTGGGATTCATGATGGACTGCTCCTATGGTCAGGGCTTGTCTGCTACGGGTAATCCCGCATATGCCGAAGTGCTGGTGGAGACCGCACGCTCGCTGGCTACCCGCTTCCGCCCTGCTGCCGGAGTCTTCCAATCGTGGGACGAAGACCGCGGATGGCAAGGCGAGCGCGGATGGATGTGCCCCACCATCATTGACAACATGATGAACCTCGAACTCATGTTCAAGGCAACACAAATAAGCGGCGACTCCACCTTTTGGCACATGGCTGTCAGCCATGCTGACACCACGCTCAAATACCATTTCCGCGACGACTACTCCACCTACCATGTGGTGGACTACGACAAAGTCAACGGCGGTGTGCGCCGTCGCTGCACCGCACAGGGCTTGGCTGACGAGACCTGTTGGGCACGCGGTGAGACATGGGCACTCTATGGTTTCGCTATCTGCTACTACTACACCCACGACGAACGCTACCTCGAACGTTGCAAGCAGGTATACAACTATATCTTCACCCACCCGCGTCTGCCCGAAGACCTCGTGCCCTACTGGGACTACGACGACCCCAACATACCCAACGCACCGCGAGACGCTTCCTCGGCTGCCGTTACCGCTTCCGCACTCTATCTCCTGAGCGAGTGGATTCCCGAGTACCGCGAGACTGCGGATAGAATCATGGCGTCGCTCTCATCGCCTGCTTACTTGGCACTCGTAGGCACCAACGGCAACTTCCTGCTCATGCACTCCACAGGTGCACTGCCCTTCGGCGGAGAGATTGATGTGCCCATCAACTACGCTGACTACTACTTCCTCGAAGCACTCCTGCGCGCCGAGGGAAAAGACCTACCGTAAATAGGAATTAGGAATTTCTTAGGTGATTCTTAGGTGATTCTTGGGTGATTGTCGGGAGATTGACCATACTTAACCGAAGGCATACCGAATGAACCCCGACAGATCGGGGCAAGTTAATCACTACATAATGGAGGTAACATGAAACAACATCTGAAATATATCGTGTGCTTGCTCTGTTGCATAGTCAAAATAGACTTTGCTTTTGCCGAGTTTTCTCATCCCGACATCCTGAGTTTTGAGCAGTCTGTCCTTCCCTTCACCGCTTCGCGAGGCGGGACAATCCGCATGAGTGGCGACCATTACAAACATGGTTGCCACTCGCTCTTGTGGTCGTGGTCAAGAGACGGCGCCTATCTCTCTGTCCGCCAACCCATTGCCTACGAGCACCACAAGACGGTAAACACAGACAACAGCGTCTATACCTTCGTCTTCTGGATGTACTTAGAGCAGCCCCTCACCGACTCCGTCCGCTTCGAGTTCCGCAAGCAGGGCAAGGTATGCTGTTGGTTCAACTATGGCACCCACTTCATCGGCTGGCGAGGGGCTTGGCTCGCTTTCCGCCGCGACATGCAAGGCACACCCGAGGAAGGCATGGACGAACTGCGTATCTATGCCCCGAAGGGTAGCCGCAAAGGGCAACTGTACCTTGACCATGTCATCCTCTCGTCCCTGCAAGATGTGCGGCACCATACGGCGGACTTCCAAGCACCGTATATCAATCCCCGTTCGGAAAACCATTGGCTGGTACTGCTCCGCTCATGGCGGCAAGACTTCCCCGATAGATCGGGACAAGCTGAGTTGCCGCTGCCCAATGCGGTCATCAAAGCTCAGCAGCGGGACATCAGTCGTATCCATCGGCGCATGGAAAAAGAACTGACAGCCGGTCGCCTAAAAGACACAATCCATATCAACTCCCTGCGTGCCCGATACAGTATCTACCACCTTGATACCGACCGCCCCGGGCTACCCGTGTTCTTCGAGCGCTACGGCGAGACCTACACCCACTACGACAACACTACCACCTACACACAAAAGATAGGCGACATGGGGCTCTCTCGCGCCAACCAACTCCTCTACGACCTCGCCCTCGCCTATCGCCGACAAATCGGGACGGACAGCATTGAGATAGCGCACATGTTCCTTTCCCTCACGCGGCACATGCTTGACCAAGGGTTTCAGGCGGGCAGTGCGATGGGAACGCTACACCATCTGGGCTACTCCATGCGCTATTTCTATCCCGCCATGTACCTAATGCGCGATGTCTTGCGCGACGCAGGTATGCTCCACGAGGTGCAACAGGCGATGGAGTGGTTCAGCGGCGCAGGCGAAGTGAAGGTGCTGCCGCGCAAACCCGGGATGGACATCGATGCCTTCAACACCAGCCTCGAAGGGCGACTGCTCAGTATCCTGATGATAGACGACGCACGCGAGCAAGTGCGGTACCTGAATGCCTTCTCCCGCTGGGTGGACAACGGCTTCCGCTACAGCGACGGACTGAGCGGCTGCTTCAAGCCCGACGGCACTATCTTCCACCATTGCAACCACTATCCCGCCTACGCCGTGGGCGGACTGACGGGTGCCGTGAAAGCCACATGGTTGCTCCACGGCACCGAGTGGGCTATCAGTCCGGAGAGCCACGAGATACTCAAACAATCGCTGCTGAGCATGCGTATCTACTGCAACCTCACCACATGGCCGCTGTCGCTCTCAGGCAGACACCCCGACGGCAAAGGGCACCTTATCCCGCGCCACTTCAAGCAGTTAGCCCAATGCGGCAGCCCCGACGGGAAGCACAAGATAGACCCTGACCTGCAAGCCGCCTACCTCCGCCTTATCCAAAAGGGCGATACCGCAACGGACCTTGTCCCGATTTGTCGGGAAAAAGCCCCTGAAGGCGCATGGTCGTTCCCCTATTCCTGCTTGCAGGTGCAGCGCCGAGGCGAGTGGATGGTGGCTATCAAAGGACACAGCCGCTATATTTGGAACACCGAGACCTACGAGCGCTGCAACCTCTACGGGCGCTATCTCAACTATGGCAACATCCAAATCATGGGCAGCGGCGACCCTGTCTCTAACTTCGCCTCCGGCTTCCGGCAGGAAGGTTGGGACTGGGCTCGATGGCCCGGCACTACCACCCTCATCCTGCCTATTGACTCGCTCCTATGCCGCGTGCAGAACTTGGATGTTAACTCCGGCTTCGAGGAGATGTTGCTCAGCGATGAGAGTTTCTGCAACGGTCTCTCGCTCTGCGGTAACGGTATCTGGGGCATGAAGTTGCATAGCCATGACAAGTACGATGGCACACTTCGCGCCCGCAAGTCGGTCTTCTGCTTCGACAACCGTATCATCTGCCTCGGCACCAACATAGAGTGCCAAGCCAATGCCCCCGTGGAGACCACCCTCTTCCAAGTTGTCTCGAACAGGACCCACCCCACCCCTGCCCTCACTGACGGCTATGGCAACTACTACTATACTGCCGACTCCCTGCGTCTCTTCGAGGGCGTGCAGCATTCCCGCCACGAGGAGACAATGGCTCCCACCGAGGGCTATTTCCGCACCGCCTCTATCGTCCATGGTATTCGCCCGCATAACGCTTCCTACGAATATGCTATCCGCGTGCAGCCTACCGATGAAGAGATAAGTGCTGATTTGTCCTACGAGGTGCTGCGTGCTGACTCCGCGGCGCATATCGTGCGAGACAAACAGACAGGCATGACGGGATATGTGCTTTTCGAGCCCAATGCTGCACTCGGCAATAGTGCTCCCTGCCTTGTGATGACCTGCCCCACCGACTCGGGGCTTATCGTCAGCGTTGCCGACCCCGACCTGCACCTCTACGAAGGTCCGTCCGATGAGACCTACGACGCAGACGGAAAACGCGTGGAGCGTATCATCTACTCCTATCCATGGAAAGACAGCCCCTCGCGCCCGAGCACCATCACCATCACCCTACAAGGGCAAACCCTCACCTTCCCCTGCCAACACGGTATGGCGAGCCAAAGGATAATTATGAATTATGAATTATGAATTATGAGGGCGCATGCTCTGACCACTGACTACTAACCACTGACTACTAATCGCTTCATGAAAAGACTTCGCTACATACTACTCTTTGCTTCGTTTCTAATCGGTGTGTGCTCTACACAGGCGGAAGACTATTTCTTCCGTCATATCGGTATGGAGCAGGGGCTGCCTCAAATGTCTGTGGCGGATGTGTATCAGGATAGCGAAGGCTATATGTGGTTCGCTACGCGTCAGGGGGCGGCACGCTACGACGGACGCGACATGGAGGTATTCAATCCCGATGCAAGCGATTTCCATTCGCTACTCTCACCCGTGGTGGAGCAGATAGAAGGGGATACGCTCCAAAATATCTACATCCGCTCAACGGGTATCAACCGCTACAACCTGCGTACCAATCGCATGGAGGTGCTCTGTCGGCAATCCGTCTCAGCCATGACCGCTTCTGCCGATGGGCTTTACTTCATCAGCGAGAGCAGCCTATATGCCTACAACGCTCACACCGACAGCGTGCAGAAGGTTTGTGCTCTGCCCGAAGTGGAGGGTATCTGTATCCTCAGTTGCCTGCACGGTATCTTGTACATAGGCACGGTGGAAGGACAGTTGTATAGCCTAACTTATACTCACTCCCTTACACTACTGTATGAATTAGGTAGCCAGATTGCGTGTATCTACGAGACCCGCTCCCACAACACCTATATCGGCACATGGGCAAACGGACTATACCACCTCAAGACAGGCGGGGTAGAGCAACTGACTACCAAAGACGGACTGGTTTCCAACTTCGTTCGTGCCGTCTATGAGGACGCTCACAATGGTTTGTGGATAGGTACTGATATGGGCTTGCAGCGTTTGTCCCCTATAGATCGGGACAAGGCCGACCACCGTCTGTTCATGTCTGGTCAGTCCATATGGCGGCTCAAAGCGGACAGAGGCGGAAACCTGTGGGCAGGCACCTATTTCGACGGCGTGTACTTCTTCAATCCTGCGATAGATTACTATGCAACGATTCCTCTGCACTTTGAGAACTTCCCCGTGATAAGCCATATCCAGCCCTTGCCCAACCACCTGCTGGTGCTCTCTACCGAAGGGGACGGTTTGTATATCACCAACGACAAAGGGCAAGTCATCCACCATTCGGATATTCCTAATATCAAGTCCACCTACTACGATGCCGACCATGCTGTGCTCTATCTTGGTACGCACTTGCATGGACTATATGTCGTATCGTTGGCACCGCTTCAACACGCTACTTCACACACTAAACTCTCAACACTACCCATTACCCACTACGACCTGCCTTTCCCACACCGCAACGGATGTCAGATAGTGCGCTCTATCCTGCCCACTAACGACGGCCCCGACAGGTCGGGACAAGTTTTACTATTGGGCACACATAATGGCGTCTTCTCGTTCTCACCGGCAGACGGCACCTTCCGATTGCTCTCGGAGGCATTAGACAGCGCCATCACCAAAGTAGTGAGTATGGCGCTCAGCGAAGACGGCAACACACTCTATGTCGGGGGAGAGCATTTGGTATGCTACGACAGAGCGCACGATAGGGTGCAGACTATGCGCCACCTGCCCTTCCGCAATATCGAGAAACTGCTCCTCGACCGCTTTGACCGACTATGGGTGGGCACCGACGGCAACGGCGTCTGGGAATGCAAAGTAGAAAACGCGCACCTATCAACCACCAATGCTCATCTCTCCACGCCTATTGCCTACACCTCGCGCACATGCGGCTTGCAGAACGACTATGTCCGCAACCTGCTCTTCACACCCATGGGACACCTCTTGGTGGTTACCACGCGAGGCTATTCCATCATCCTGTCGCACGACAGCACTTCTTCCACTCC
>JALFGC010000064.1 GCA_022777485.1 Bacteroidales bacterium | reverse complement strand
TGATGGCCTTTTTACCTGGGTCTAGGAGGCGGACATGGAGGTGCGGTATCCTGGCCACCCGTTTTTACCCTTTTCGCTTTCTTGGTGCGGCCTGTTGCCCGCACCTCCTTGATATTCTTGGCTATTTAGTCTTTCATCCTTTATCCTTAATCCTTGCTCCAAGGTCTCTATCGGCTTATACTTACCGTAGATACCGCAGGAGCCGAGCGTCAGCGCGAGCAGAAGCAGGAGGGTCATCGCACTGCGCGAGGGACTATTCGAGCGGTTTCGCCTGCGTCGCTCGTCTAAACGCTGGAAGACCACGAAAAATGCCGGTACCAATAGCAACAAACCAAGTGTGCCGATGACGCTTCCACCGACCACACCTGTACCCAAACTACGATTGCCATTGGCACCGACACCCGTGGCTGCTACCATCGGCAACATACCGAAGATAAGCGTCAGCACCGTCATCATGATAGGACGCAGACGTGCTCCTGCCGCTTCCGTTGCCGCGTCTTCTATGCTCTTCCCCTCCCGACGGCGTTGCGCAGCATACTCCGTGATAAGGATGGCGGTCTTCGACAGCAAGCCTATCAACATAACCACGCCCGTCTGCAGATAGATATTGTTCTCCAACCCTACTGCCTTGGTCAGGAGGAATGCCCCCATCAGCCCGACAGGGACTGCCAAGATAACCGCCAACGGGAGTCGGAAGGACTCATACAAAGCCGACAATATCAAGTAAATCAGCACGATACAAATCAAGAAAATCATCATCGTTCCCGTGTTGGTTGTTTGGCTCTCCTCGCGGGTGATACCGCCGAAGTCCACACCATATTGCGCGGGAAGGGTGGCGGCTGCCACTTCCCTCACCGCCTTGATAGCATCTCCGGATGAATAGCCATCGGCAGGCATGGCGCTCACGGCAATGGAGTTATAGAGATTGAAGCGCGTCAGTTTGTCCGCACCATAGACCTTCCTGAGCGTTATGAATTGACTCAACGGCGCCATCTCACCATTGTGGAGCCGCACATAGGTATTATCCAGCGAACGCTCGTCCACACGCTGCTGCGGGTCGCCCATAATCTGCACCTTATACACCTTTCCGAAACGGTTGAAGTCGCTCACATATTGCCCGCCGTAGTAGCCCGCAAGACAGTTCAGCACCTCGTTGGCGCTTATCCCCGAGCGTTGGCATTTCGCTGCATCCACGCTCACCTCCCACTGCGGTGAGTTCAGGCGGAAAGAGGTGAATGCCATCGAGATCTCCTTGCGTTGGTTAAGGGCTGCAAGGAACTGCTGCGCATAGTCGAAGAACACCTGTCGGTCGCCACCCAACTTATCTTGCAGGTTGATATCGAGTGCGTTACCCGTACCATAGCCGGCAATCTGCGCGGGGGCCATAGCGAACACTTTGGCATCTTTGATATCCGCTGTGCGGGCATACACCTGCCCTATCACCGCCCCCACGGCATGTGCCTTTCCCGGGCGGTCGCCCCAAGGCTTTAGTTTGAGAATCATATTAGCGGCAGCCGACGACTGTCCGGTGATGAGCCCGTAGCCCGCCACGGCATTCACTTCCTTCACCTCGGGTATCGCCTGCAAGCGTGCCTCCACCAAACGCAGGATAGAGTCAGTGGTGGCGAGCGAACTGCCCGGAGGGGTATCTATATTGATCATCACCGTGCCAAGGTCCTCTTGCGGCACAAGTGCCGTCTTGGTATAGCGCATGATAAGCACCATCAGCGCGATGCACGCCACGGTTGTCCCAAAGCACAGCCATGGCTTGTGCACAAACCATGCTGCTACACGCCGGTAGTGGCGCGTGAGCCACGCAAAACCGTTATTCCACGATTGGCTGAAGCGGTATTTCCAGCGTTTGTCCCATCGGAGTGCTTTCACCACTTCGGGGGTCAGCACACGGTGGTCATTCGGTCGCAGCCACAACGCACAGAGCGCAGGACAGAGCGTCAGCGCATTCACCGTAGAGATACCCACTGCCACCGCCATCGTCAGACCAAACTGGCGGTAGAATACGCCGCTCGTGCCGCTCATGAAACTAATCGGGATAAACACTGCCATGAACACCAGCGACGAGGTGATGATGGCTATCGCCACATCCTTGGTGCCGTACACCGCAGCTTGAAAAGGGTTCTTGTAGCCCGCATCAAAGCGGCTGTGCACCGCCTCTACCACCACCACAGAGTCGTCCACCACAGTACCTATCACCAGCACCAAGGCAAACAGCGTAATCAGGTTGATGGAGAAACCTGCCACCACCATAAAGGCAAATGTACCTATCAGCGACACTACGATACTGATGAAAGGTATCAGCGTAGAGCGCCAACTCTGCAAGAACAGCAGAATAATCAGCACCACCAACACAATCGCCTCCAGCAGGGTGTGGACGACATTCTTGATGGAGGCAAAGAGGAAGTCATTGGTACTCATCATCTGCGTTATCTTCACCCCGCGCGGCGCGTTGGCTTGTACATCTGCCAAGAGAGCGTCTATCTGCTTGTTCACCTCCGTTGCATTCGACCCTGCCGTTTGAAACACCATACACTGCACGCCCTCATGCCCGTTTAACCGACCATGGTAACCGTAACTCTCGATACCTAACTCTATCTCCGCCACATCCCTCAGGCGCAGTATCTCGCCGTCCGCCGTGCTGCGAATCACGATTTCACCGAACTCCTCAGGCGTCTCCAAACGACCAGAATAGCGCATCGTATATTGGAATGCTTCATCCGAGTTCTCTCCAATAGCACCCGTTGACGACTCGATATTCTGCTCCGCGAGAGCGGCGGTAACATCGCTCGGAACCAAGCCGTATTGCGCCATCTTATCAGGCTGCATCCACACGCGCATAGAATAGGTGCCGCCCAGCACCACCAACTGTCCAACACCCTGAATACGCAGCAACTCGGGCTTGATATTGATGTTGATATAGTTGGAAAGGAAATGTTCATCGAAGGTGTCGTCGGGCGAAGAAACGGTGAAGATCTGCAGCATACTCGTTTGCCGTTTTATCGCCTGCACGCCTACCACTTTCACCTCCGCCGGCAACTGCGCCGTAGCGGTAGAAATCTTGTTCTGCACATTCACCGCTGCCATATCGGGGTCGGTGCCTTGCTTGAAATAGACGAATATCTCCGCCGAACCGGTATTGGTGGCGGTAGAGGTCATATAGGTCATGTCCTCCACGCCGTTGATGGCTTCCTCCAGCGGAGCAATCACCGACTTCTGCACACTCTCGCCCGACGCACCGTAGTATTGTGTCATCACCATCACCGTCGGAGGCGCTATATCGGGGTATTGCTCTATCGGCAAGGTTGCCAAACCAATTATTCCCAGCAGTCCTATCACCACCGAGATAACGGTGGAAAGCACAGGACGCTCTACAAATGTTTTTATTCCCATTATTGTATTTACGATTTACGAATTTACGATTTACGATTTACGATTTACAGAGCATGCGCCCTCTTAATTCTTAATTCTTAATTAATCAGATCTCCGCTCCGTCTTTGAGCATCGCCACGCCTTCCGTGATAATCACATCCCCCTCTTGCAGCCCGCTCTCTACCACATAAGTCTTGCCGCCATTCAGCCTTGATACCGCCACCTGCGTTGCCACAGCGTGCCCATCCACTGCCCGATAGACAAACACCTTGTCTTGTATCTCGAAAGTGGCAGTACGAGGGATGGCAATAGCGTTCGCTTGCGTGCGCGATAACACCACATTACCTGCACCGCCTGCTGTAAGCAACCCGTCGGGGTTAGCGAAGGCTGCGCGTACGCTCACCGTACCTGTCTGCGGGTCTATCACGCCGCTCACGGTCTCTATCCTCCCCCTCACGCTCGTAGCGAGAACCATCGTTGAGCAGCAATGCCACGGCGGGCATCTGACGCAGCGCCTCCTCTTTCGAACCGTAGCGGCGCACGAGCGACAGCCATTGGTTCTCCGTCATAGAGAAATAGACATACATCACGGCATTATCGCTCACCGTGGTCAGCGGTTGCAGCATCTGAGGCGAGACCAATGCGCCTATACGGAAAGGCAGGGTACCTACCACTCCGTCGCTCGGGCTCTTCACCTCCGTGTAGTTGAGGTTGTTGCGCGCAATCACCAGCGCCGCATTCGCTTGCGCCAAACCCGCTTGAGCACTCAGGTAATTGTTCTCCGCCGTCTGCAAGTCAAACTGCGAAATCACCTCCTCGGCGAACAACTGTTGCTTCGACTCATACACCAATCGAGCCGTAGCCACACCGGCTTCCGCCACTTTTACATTGGCTTCCGAGGTCTCTACCTGCGCACGGAATGGCACTTGGTCAACCACAAACAGCACCTGCCCTTTCTTCACGCGCTCACCTTCCACCACGCGCAACTCGGTCAGCGTACCGCTTACCTGAGGCATGATCGCAATGTCCTGCCTGCCGCGAATAGCAGCCGAATAGGTTTCTTCGATAGCGACATCCTGCCGCGTGATGGTCAACAATGCCTCTTCCGATACGACGCTACCCGCCGTATCGCTTTGTGCCGACTGACGACATCCCGCCAGTCCGACAAACACCCACAATAGGGCTACATACAAATGAATCTTTTTCATACCAATTTTATTTTTATAGATAAATGATGCAGGATTAAGGATAAAAGACTCAATAGTCTCGTCTCTAAATTGCAGATTCGAATGTAATCAGTCTTGGTTCATGGTTCTTGGTTCACAAAAAAAGAGCCTACTCATCATTACGACAAATAGGCTCTGTACATGTTCTTACGACTACCCCTTGCTTGGATGAAGGACGAAGGATTTTTTGATTAAGGATGAAGGATGAAAGATGAAAGACTTATTACCTTCGTCTATGTGTTTCAGAGTCGAGACATATTAGTCTTTCATCCAGTGTCCTTAATCTTTTATCTAAATCGGGCCTTTATCTTTCAGCGAAACGGTCTTTTATCCTTTGAGGGGTAAACTTCAATAAAGCAGAAGTCATCTCCATGCACCTATGCTTTCACTCAAAAACGGTTGCAAAGGTACCACTTTTTTCCGAAACAGCCAAACAAAATCTCCATTTTGCAAACTCTCATTTAGCAAAATGCAGAAATGTACTGTCTATTCGCAATTGGGTAAGGGAGGGCTATTATTTGACAATCTCTATCTCCGAGACCCTCTCTAACTCCCCCTTAAAGGGGGAGAAAAGTTCCCTCCCTTAAGGGAGGGGCAGGGAGGGTCTTTTAAGGGAGATTTAGAGGGTCTTTGTAAGTCTCCCTTTAAGGGAGATTTAGAGGGTCTTTTGTAACACTTGTAACATTAGCATTTAGTATTCATCTCCTCCGCTACCTCAAAATCCGCTCGCCGACTTAATCTTACTGAAAATCTTTTCCAAAATAGGTAGAGCGATTGTTTGCTTGTTTCGCTTCGCTTCCCGACAGGCTCGGAATAAACGGCAATCAAAAGAATATTAAGACTAAAAATCTTATATCAAACTCCTCTTTTTCGTTGCGTGTGTTTCTCATTCGTTGAGTTCCAGCCAACGGAGTTCGGCTTCGTCGAGGGCGCGCTGCACCTCCTCGTAGCGGGCGGAGGCTTCGGCTATCGCCTGCGGGTCGGTCAAGCCGCCGGAGAGTTGCTGCTCCAAAGCCGCTTTCTCCTCCTCCAACTGCGGCATCTGCTGCTCCAACTGCTCTAACTCACGCTGCTCCTTATATGATAGTTTGCGCGGACGAGAGGTCTGAACACCCGGAAGACCCTCTAAATCTCCCTTAAAGGGAGACTTAGACCCTCCCTGCCCCTCAAGACCCTCTAAATCTCCCTTAAAGGGAGACTTTGGATTCTCCCCCTTTAAGGGGGAGTTAGAGAGGGTCTCGGATTTAGAGGGTCTTGCCGCGCGCCACTGCGTGTAGTTGCCGGGGAAGTCCTTGATGATGCCATCGCCGTGGAAGACAAACAGATGGTCCACCACGCGGTCCATGAAATAGCGGTCGTGGCTCACCACGATAAGGCAACCCTTGAATCCTCGCAGGTACTCCTCCAACACCTGCAGCGTGGGGATATCAAGGTCGTTGGTCGGCTCATCCAAAATCAGGAAATTGGGATTGCGCATCAGCACTGTGCACAGGTGCAGACGCTGACGCTCGCCGCCCGACAGTTTGGAGACATAGTCGTATTGCTGCGACGGCGAGAAGAGGAAATGCTGCAAGAACTGACTCGCCGTCAGGCGGGCACCATTGCCAAGGTCGATGGTCTCGGCGATGTCGCGGACGACATCTATCACTTTCTTGCCCTCGTCGAACACCAAACCCTGCTGGCGGTAGTAGCCGAAACGGACGGTGCTGCCGATGTCGAAATGTCCGCTGTCGGGCGGCAACTCACCTAAGAGCAGCCGCAGGAAAGTGGACTTGCCCGTGCCGTTATTGCCGATAATGCCCACTTTCTCGTAGCGCGCAAACACATACGAGAAACCGCGCAGGATATGCAGGTCGCCAAAGCACTTGCTCACCTCGTGCGCCTCGAAGATTTTGTTGCCGATATACGACGACTTCACCTGCAAGCGGATGTCCGTCTCTTGTATGCTCCGCTTGGCTTTCTTCTCTATCTCGTAGAAGTTGTCGATGCGGTATTGCGCTTTGTGGGCGCGGGCTTGCGGCATGCGGCGCATCCAGTCTAACTCCGTGCGGTAGAGGTTGCGAAACTTATCCGTCTCGGCATTCTGCGCCTCGATACGCTCGGCGCGCTTCTCAAGGTAGTAGGCGTAGTTGCCGTGGTAGGCGTAGAGTTGGTTCTGGTCGAGTTCGAGGATATCGGAGCAGACGCGGTCAAGGAAATAGCGGTCGTGGGTAACCAGCAGCAGCGTGATACGCGACTTGCGCAAGTACTCCTCCAGCCAAATGACCATGTCGAGGTCAAGGTGGTTGGTAGGCTCATCCAGCATAAGGAAGTCCGGCTCCTGCGCCAGCACCTGCGCCAGCGCGATACGCTTCTGCTGACCGCCCGAGCGCTGCTCGAAAGGCTTGTTGTCGAGGTCGGTAATGCCGAGTTGGGTGAGGAGTTGGGTGTACTTCAAGGCAGTACGACCCTCTAAATCTCCCTTAAAGGGAGACTTTTCCGTCCGCGACACCGTTCCCGACTTGTCGGGATAAATAGGGGCGTCCCCGGCAAGAGCCTGCGGCAGGTAGCCTATCTTCAGGTCGTTGCGGAAAGTGATTTTGCCTTCGTCGTAGTCGGTCTTGCCCGCGATGATATCCAGCAGCGTAGATTTGCCTATTCCGTTGCGAGCAATCAGCGCAATACGCTGACCCTCATTCACAGCAAACGAGATGTCCTCAAACAGCACCTTCGAACCAACCGACTTGGTCAAGTGCTCTATAAGCAGATAGGGAGTAGGCATGGGTTATTTGACTATTTGACTATTTGACTATTTACTATTTGACCCAAAATCATGTCCAGCGAGTAGAAAGCCACATTATACTGCTTGCCATCGGAGGCAGTAGTTAAGTAAAACTTAATAACTGAATCTGCATCTAACTCTTTTTCTTTCAGTATATTAGATGTATGCATACTGATATTTGGCACAGAGGTGTCAAAAAGTTCTGCCAATTGGTTTTGGTTCATCCACACACTGCCATCTTTGGCATATAGAGTTACACTTGCCTTACCGTCAAGGGTGTTGTATATAATAATATTGCTTTCGTTGGGCATAAATGATACACTTATGTAATTAGTCTTTTATCCTTTATCCTGCATCCTTTATCCTTTCAGCGCTTTTGTCCAGTGGTAGTAGCCATATATGCAGTTGGCGCACCAGAAGATATATTGCACGGCGATGCAATAGTCGCCTGCTTTCAGCCACATGAAGAACGCCAGCACATTGACCACCATCCATAGATACCACTGCTCGCGATAAACCAATATCATCAGTATCTGCGCAAAGAGGGCAGGCACGGTGGTGAACGCATCGAGGTAGGGCTGCGGGTCGTCGGTATAACGGCTCAGCAACCATCCGCACAGCGCCGACAGCAAGGCGCATACCCCCGACAGCCATACAAAAGTGCTGCGGTGCAGTTGGCGCGTCTGCACTTTATTCTTCTCCTCCGAGCCGGTATTGAGTTGGCGACGCCATACAAACACACCGTAAATCATCGTAACGAAATAGAAGATATTCATCGCTATCTCCGCATAGAAATGCTCCAGGATGCAGAGGTAGGTATAGGTGATGACCTGCGCAAAGCCGAAGATATAGTAGAGGATATTCCCCTGCGCACAGAGCACCACCGAGCAAATGCCGCATAGTCCGCTCACGAGCGACCACACGCCGCTCGGCGCAATGCAATAGGTGATTATCTGCACAAGCAAGCCCGTGGCGAGAAAGGCATAATCGAAAACTTTGGTCTTGTTTAACATGCAATGAGCGTGTAATACATTACAACATATAATTATCGTGTAAGATATTATAACATATAATTACCGTGTAGGATTTCTAACATATAATTACCGTGTAATTATTCATTAATTATTCCTTGATATTCTCCGTTAAAGACCATATAAAGAACCATTAAAGGGATTTACGAATTACGATTTCTCCGTTAATACCCGTTAATTATCCATTAATTATTCCTTGATATTCTCCGTTAAAGACCATATAAAGAACCATTAAAGGGATTTACGAATTACGATTTCTCCGTTAATACCCGTTAATTATCCATTAATTATTCTTTGATTATTCTCCGTTAAAGACCATATAAAGAACCATTAAAGGGATTTACGAATTACGATTTACGATTTCTCCGTTAAAGACCATATAAAGAACCATTAAAACTCTTTGCTTTTTTAATGAACCTTTAATGGACTTTAATGGAGACGAATTATTACCTATTACTTATTTCTTGGCAGCAGAAGCGTCCTTTCGGAGTTCGCGGGGTTTGGCTTCCAGTTGGGGGCGGGCAAGGTAGTCGAAGCGCTCCTCGAAGTCCCAGTTGGCGCGCAGGGTGAGTTTGGCAGGGAAATAATAGACCGGCTCCGGTTGTCGCTTGGTTATCCAATCGCCTGTCGTCCACCTGCCGTCGCCGTTGAGGTCGAAATAGAGGCGCAGGTAATAGGTCTTGGGGGTGAGGTACTCAAACTTCGTGCCCTCTTCGCGAGCAGGCAACTCGCGCACAGGCTGGTCTTTCTCGCTGAGCAACTGCAAGCGGATACGCGGGTCGTAGTTCGGTAGGCGGATGAGCAAGGTGGAGTAGTCCTCGGCAGTCTTCAGGCGGAGCGTGAACTTCTTCTTGTCGCTCACTACGCCGTAGATGTCGCGCACAGCAGCAGAGTCGAGGTGCAACTCATACTGCTTGCCTTGCTGCAAGAGGGCGATGATTTGGAAACTCATCACATCCTTTTGGCGGAGCGTGAAGGGCTTGTCTATGAGCAGGGTGTCTTTCTTCTCGTAGAGACGAATGCTGTCGGTGTAGATAGAGTCGATGGGGAAAGCAGAGACGATGCATAGCGTGTCGTACACTTCGAATTTGTCTTTCGCATTGCTCTTGAGGTCGAGTTTGCGCTCGCGGGCTTTCTTCTCCTGCGCTTCTTTGGCTTTCTGCGTCATCCGCGGGGCACGGTAGATGGCAGAGACGGTATCGGTCGCAGGCACAAGGTTATACAGCGAGTCGGACTTCAGGTAAGTCATCTCTAAGAAGATACTGTCTTGGCGGATAGCGATGGAGTCGGTTAGCCAATAGACGAGGGTATCGCGCGTGGGGTTGGCTTGCAGCAGGGTGTATGTCCACGGGTCTGTCCAGAGGCTGTCGGAGCGCGTAGAGTCCATGGCTGAGGGCGGCAAGGCGCGAAGAAGAGGCAGGCTGTCTTGCGGGGCAGAGAACTGCAACTTGATGATGTGCGGCTCATCGCGGTACACACGCTGGAAATAGTGGCGCTGCTTGTCTTCCTTGAAGAACCAAAGCATTAAGTCCGCGGGACCAACATAGGTGTTTTGGATAGTGAGGATAGTGTCGATTTGTTTTGACTCTTCTGGAGTGGGGAGGACTTGGTGCGGCCTGGAGACCGCACCTCCTTGTCGCACTGTCGTTTCGTCGCCTTGTTCTTGGTGCGGCTCCCGATTGTATCGGGATAAACTTCCAACCGTACCTCCTTGGTCATCGGATACCAACGCAGTTTGTTCCAAACTGTCCGCCCGCGACACTGTCGGGGCGTCCCCAGTGGGTGCCCCGCCCCCTGCCCCCTCCCCGCAAGCGGGGCGGGGGAGTTCACCTGCGTCACCGGTGAGGGCTACTTCTTTCCATATCGTGTCAAAGACTATCTCCGTCTCGTATTCGGGTATGACGAGCGAGTCACTGAATGCCAGTCCCTCGCCGGGCTGATAGAGGAAGTCGCGGCTTTGGTCTTGGAGGGCATAGAGGCGGTAAACGCCATTGCGCAGGTTCTGAATGCCGAACTCGCCCAAGGAGTCGGAGCGCGCTACGCGGGTGAAAGGCAGGGTGGAGAAAGCGCTATCATGGAGGTTGGCTTGCAGTCCGACCATCAGTCCCGAGACGGGGTTGAGGTCCTCGGCATTGGCAACACGCCCATAGACCTCCATAGAGTCGATGCGGTCGCCTGTGGAAAAGGCAAACACATAGCCGCGCAAGGGGTTCTTCTCTGTATAGTCGCAGATAGCGTTGCCGAAATCAAGGGTGTAGGTAGTGGAGTCGATGAGGTCTTCCTGCATCTCTACGGTTACTTTCTTGCCGACGGCTTTCACGATAGGAGACACTTGCTGCGGCGGAGAGACAAGCAGATTCTGCTGAATGTTATCGAGTTGCAGGTATTCGTTGAAGGTAATCTCTATCTTCTTTCCGTGGAAGTTGACGGACTGGTTCAGCGGTTGCTCTTTCACCATCCGCGGGGGGATAGTGTCTTTCGGTCCTCCCTGCGGTCCAATCCCTCGGTTGGCACACGAGGAGAATAGCGTCAGGAGGAGGATTAACGGTACATTACCGCAGGCGAGACTCCTGCGTCCCCAGTGGTATCTATGGTGCGGCCTGGAGACCGCACCTCCTTTGGTGCCCCGCCCCCTTACCCCCTCCCCGTCCCGACAAGTCGGGATAAACGAAGCAGGGCGGGGGAGTTCATTGGAGACCGCACCTCCTTTATCGTCCGCGACATTATCGGGACGTCCCCAGAATAAGCGATAGGAAACCTTCATCATATAATACACAATTAGGGAATCTCTCTACACAATTTGGGTATCTATTCTTTGCGGAGAGGATTAGGATTGTTTTATCGGCAGGATGTCGTAGCCTTCGGATTGGAGCCATTCGATGGCTTGGGGAAGGACTTGGAGCATGCGCTCGTTGGATTTCAAGGAGTCGTGAAAGTTGATGATACTGCCGTTGCGGGTGAGAGTTTTGATGATAGAAAGCATGCGCTCGGGGGTGTATTTCCTGTGGTAGTCATGCGTGAGGACATCCCATAGGTAAATCTTGTATCCGCGTTGCAGCAGGGCTTTGCGTTGCCAGACCCATGTCCTGCCGTAGGGCGGTCGAAAGAGGCGGGTGTTGCCCAAGAGGGCGGCTGCTTTATCCACTTCGCGCAGGTAGGCGGCGGTGGAGAGACGCATGCCTTTCACATGATGGAAAGTATGGTTGCCGACGGAGTGCCCTTCTGCCACCACTTGCCGATAGACCTCCGGGTGTTTGCGCACATTGTCCGCCACCATGAAGAAGGTGGCTTTGACATGGTACTTGCGTAAAATGTCCAATACCCGAGGGGTTACCTCAGGTATTGGTCCGTCGTCGAAGGTCAGATAGACGGCTTTGCGCTCAGGCTGTATGCGCCATGTTGCGGTTCTGTACATCTTCTGCCACCACATAGGGAATTGATAAAGCAGTCTCACCATGGTCTTATTCCCCCCATGCCAATGCCGAAGCACCGAGCACGGCAGCGTCTGCCTCTTTCAGGTCAGAGAACATCACTTTCACTTTGTTTTGCCAGATGGGGAGCACATCTTCGTTCATCGTCTTCACGATGGGGTCAAGGATATAGTGCCCGCACTTGGTCATGCCTCCGAAGAGGATAATCGCCTCGGGTGCGGAGAATGCCACGAAGTCAGCGAATTTCTGTCCGAGCATCTTACCGGTCTCGTCGAAGATGCGCTTTGCCACTTCGTCGCCTTGCTCAGCGGCGTCGAAGACATCCTTCGAGGTGATACTCTCGGGCTCTAAGTTGCGCAGGAGGGTAGGCTCATTGGTGTTCATCACTATCTCGCGTGCGGTGCGTGCCACGCCCGTAGCGGAAGCATACGCCTCTAAGCAGCCTTTGTGTCCGCAGCCGCAGAGGCGTGCATTCTCGCCGCGAATGATCTTGGTATGCCCTAACTCGCCGGCGAAGCCGTCGTGCCCATAGACTACCTTGCCGTCAATCACGATACCCGAGCCTACGCCGGTGCCGAGAGTAATCATGATGAAGTTCTTCATGCCTCGTGCAGCGCCGTAGGTCATCTCTCCCATGGCGGCTGCGTTGGCATCGTTGGTGATGCGGCAGGGGATACCGAACTTTGCACTCATCAGTTCCGCGAAAGGAACGATACCTTTCCATGGCAGGTTGGCTGCAAACTCAATATTTCCCGAGTAGTAGTTAGCATTCGGCGCGCCGGCACCAATGCCGCGGAACATCTCAATACCGCCAACGGGTTCAATGATTTTCAACGCCTCTTCATGCAAAGCGTTCACATAATCTTCAATCTTTGCATACGCTTGTGTTTTGATGGATGTACGCGCCAGTACATGTCCTCTGGCGTCCACGATGCCCAATACGGAGTTGGTGCCTCCCATATCAAGCCCTAAGACATAAGGTTTTTCCATAATAATAAAGTATGTTAATTGTTTGTTGATTGCGAAGTTGAGACGGAGCGATTCCCCCATTCAGCCCGCAAAATTACAAAAAAAAAATGAACTATGCAAATATCTCCCGTATTTTCCTGCATTTTCGTTTCCGGCAGCCTCGTTTTGGGCGGGATATGGTATGCAGAAAGGTGAGAAGAGGTCGGGTGCAGAGGGGGTAGCAGATTCTTTCCTCATCCTCTCGTCAAGGGTCGCATAAGGTCGGCAGAATCACCCACGAATCACCTAAGAATCACCTAAGAATCACCTAAGAATCACCTAAGATTGTATCGGTGGAGTTTCGAAAAGATTTCGAGAGAGGTTCGACAGGCACTCTGCAATCACCCAAGAATCACTCAAGAATCACCCAACAATCACCCATGAATCACCCAAGATTGTCGGCTCGGAATCTCGAACGGGAAACGGGGGATAGTAGAGGGCGGAGCGGGCGGGGCGTGGATTTTGGGGAATGGGTCGGTATTTTTTGCGTTTTATTTGCATATTTGAAAAAAAAGCAGTAACTTTGCGGCGAATTTTGTAAAGGCTATGCATAACCCTACATTCTACACACCTATGAGACGCAAGACCGCTCTTTTCGCGCTTCTGCTGGCGGCAGTGCTGGCGTTGCCCGTGCAGGGGCAACAGTATGTGCGTGCAATCGCATTCTATAACCTTGAGAACCTGTTTGATACGATTCACGACGAAGGTAAGAACGACTATGAATACCTACCCGACGGGGGTATGAAATGGACATCGCACAAGTACGAGAACAAGTTGCAGAAGATGGCATATGCTATCTCGCAGATAGGTACGGACGAAGACCCGCGTGGCGCGACCTGCTTGGGCGTGGCTGAGGTGGAGAACATAGGGTGTTTGGAAGACCTGTGCGGGGTGTTGAATGGTCAGTATGCGCGTCGCTACAAGCCTATTCTGCTGGAAGGGCCGGACAGGCGCGGTGTGGACGTGGGGTTCCTGTACGACAGCACAGCTTTTCGCCCGACGCGGGTTACGGGGCATGAATTGAAGGCACACTATGCCAATGGGGGCGTGGTGAGGAGCCGTCTGCAGTTGTTGGTAACGGGTTACCTGACAGGCGAGGGTTCTCCGGAGAAGGTGCATATCCTTGTGTGCCACTGGCCGAGCCGCTACGGCGGGGAGTTGAGTTCTCGTCCGTCGCGCGACACCGCTGCCATGCTTACGGTCTCGATATGCGACAGTATCTATCGCCGCGAGCCACGGGCGAAAATCATCATCATGGGCGACCTGAACGATGACCCGTTCAACCACAGTTGCGCGGAGGTGCTACAAGCGCGGAAGACCCGCGAGGAGGTGGCAGAGCAGGGGTATTTCAACACGATGTGGCAGAAACTTGACCGCGGGATAGGCAGCCTTGCGTACAACGGAAGTTGGAATCTGTTTGACCAAATCATCATCTCGGAGCCTCTGATGAACGCGAAATTGGAGGAGGGGAAATGGTGCTACTGGAAGTCGGAGATATTCAACAAGCCGTTCTTGACGGTGCAGGACGGGAAAGACAAAGGGACGCCACTGCGCACCCATAAGTCGGGGGTATGGCAGAACGGGTACGGCGACCACTACCCCACCCTGATTTACCTGATTAAGCAGAAGAAGTAAGCGATTAACAATTAACAATTTACAATTAACAATTAACATGCCAATGCTCTGAGAGCGTGAGGTGTTCTTTTATACGTTTTCAAATTTGCACATTGCACATTTCACATCATTATGCACGAGATACTGAATCGGAACACGACCCCTATCCGTATGCGGAACTACGGGCGCATACTGCAAGACATGATTGCCTACGCTTGCACCATTGAGAACCAGGCAGAACGCGAGGCACTGACTCTCTATATCGCGCAGTGCATGCGCCAGAAGAACTATGTCTGGAACCGCGACCAAGAGTCCGGCATGGCGAGAGTACGCGAGGATATCATCCGCCTGTCAGACGGCAGACTGGACTGCGACTTCCCCGCGTTCAGTGAACTGCCGAATAACACCAACGATGGGAAGAATAAGAAACGGAAGAACAAAAACTAAGCAACTATGGAAACGAATAACACCAACACCACACAACAGCCCAAAAAGAAAGTCAGCAAGTTTTGGGAGGCATGCGAGAAATATAGAGATTTATGGGTTGTTAATGATCCCAGTTTGTTATCATAATGAGGTATTTGATAGACACTCATATTTTAGTTTACTCAATTGCAGAGAAAGACCAATTGAGTGATGATGTTCTTGCCTTGCTATGCGACTATGACAATCAGTTCTACATTAGTGCTGAATCTATAAAAGAACTGATATTACTCTTTAGACGCAAAGGATTGTGCCATAAAATTTGGAAAACCGCCAAGCAAATGATACAGGATATTGAAGAAAATTACAACATCACTATCCTGCCTATCAAGAAGGAACATCTATTGACTTACGCGGGATTGGAGACGCCGGATTGGCACAACGATCCATCCGACCATATTATCATCGCGCAATCTATGACCGAGCATATCCCGCTCATATCCAGCGACTTAAAGTTCCCTTACTACGAGCCGCAAGGACTGGAACTGATATTTAATAAGAAACCCAAGCAACATTGCTAATTAAAACAATATATCGTATATAGTAGATTGGTTTAGAGCGTTGAAGAGTGAAGATGATTCGAGAGGTTGAGCGTTGAGGCGTTAGAGACTCAAGATGGCTTAGAAGGCAGGAAAGAGGCTCAAGAGTAAACGCAAGACATCTGGAAAACACGCAAAACGGATAAACAAATAAACCCAAAATACATTATGGCGACAGAAATAAGCCCTTACAAGGTGTTTGCCGGCTCCAAGGGAGTAGATTTGGCAAATCGTATCTGTGAACAACTGGGATGCCAGTTAGGTAGTGTGAACATCGACCGCTTCTCTGATGGTGAGTTCGCGGTTTCTTACAACGAGTCGGTGCGCGGGCACTCCGTTTATCTGGTGCAACCGACTTGCCCGACGACCGACAACCTGATGGAACTGCTGCTGATGATAGACGCAGCGAAGCGTGCGAGCGCGTACAAAGTGATTGCCGTGATTCCCTATTTCGGTTGGGCACGCCAAGACCGCAAAGACAAACCCCGCGTGTCGATTGGTGCGAAATTAGTATCGAACATGATTCAGTCAGCAGGTGCCGACCGCGTTATCACGGTGGACCTGCATGCCGACCAGATACAGGGCTTCTTTGATATTCCCGTTGACCATATCTACGGCTCGAATGTGTTGGCTCCGTATGTGGCAAGCCTGAACCTGAAGAAACTGATTGTCGCGTCTCCTGATGTAGGCGGCACGAAGCGCGCTGCCACCTTTGCGAAGAAACTGCACGGGCTGACTGATAAGGAAGTGCCGATGGTGATATGCTACAAGCACCGCGAGGTAGCCAACCAAGTGAGCGAGATGCGCGTGTTGGGCGATGTGTACGGCAAGGATGTGGTGATTGTTGATGATATGGCAGATACGGCAGGTACGCTCTGCAAAGCCGCTGAGGTGATGAAGAAAGCCGGTGCGAAGAGCGTTCGGGCAGTGGTGAGCCACGGCGTAATGTCGGGTCCTGCCTGCGAGCGGATTACCGACAGCGAACTGGAAGAGATTGTCTTCACCGACTCACTGCCCTTCGACGAGAGCCGCTGCGCAAAGGTGCACATAGAGAGCCTTGCAGAGCCCATTGCGCTGGTTATCAAGGCCATACAAACGCATACAAGTATTAGTGAACTGAATATACACTAAATGAAACAAATTATTCGTATATCTATCTTTGCCCTTGCGGTGGTGCTATTTGCCACCGCCTGCGGCAAGAAATCTTCCGCCGTCGGCGAACAGCGTCCGGCGTTCTCTGCCGACTCGGCATATCAGTATATTGCGCAACAGATGTCCTTCGGTCCGCGTGTGCCCAACGGCAAAGCGCATACCGACTGCGCGGTGTATCTCATGCAGTTCCTACGCGCGTGCGATGCTGATGTGGAGTTGCAGAAAGGGACGATGCCCGACTATAGCGGGCGGCAACAGACCGTATATAACATCATCGGACATTTCTACACGGAGCAGAACAAGCACCATCCGCGCTTGTTGCTCTGTGCGCACTACGATACGCGTCCGTGGGCAGATGAGGAAGAGAACTACGAAGATAGGTATATGAATGTGCCCGGCGCCAACGACGGTGCAAGCGGCGTGGGCGTGCTGTTAGAGGTGGCGCGACAGATTAGCCTCTTGATGGCAGACTCGGCACTCACGACGCCCGTGGATATCGTGTTCTTCGACTGCGAGGACATGGGTACTCCCGAATTCTTCACGGGCGTAGAACGTGAGGACACATGGTGCTTGGGCAGCCAGTTATGGGGCATACGGCGGCAAGAGAACGCCAACGCACCCGTGTATCGCTTCGGTATATTGCTGGATATGGTGGGGGCACCTGATGCTGTCTTCCCGCGGGAGTTGTACTCGCAGCAGTTTGCCAACAACTATGTAGAGGAGGTTTGGCGCACCGCCGACCGGCTCGGCTATGGCAAGTACTTCATCAACCAAACGGCTTACCCGCTGATAGACGACCACTACTATGTCAACACGCTGGGCGGCGTGCCGTGTATTGATATTATCCACTACGATGCGCGTTCGGCTACGGGTTTCCCCGCATGGTGGCACACGCGCGAAGACGACATGCGCAACATCAGCCACGAGACCCTGCAAGCCGTGGGCGAAGTGGTGATGGCGATGGTGAGATAGGACCCTCCCCGTCCCTCCCTTAAAGGGAGGGGGAATGAGTAAGATAATTGAATAGGCATTATGATATTGTTAGAAATCAAAGATTTGCACGCGAGCATTGCGGGCAAGGAGATATTAAAAGGCGTGAACCTCTGTATCAATGAGGGAGAGGTGCATGCGATTATGGGACCGAACGGTGCGGGCAAGTCCACAATGAGCGCGGTGCTGACGGGCAATCCTGCCTACGAGGTTACAGGCGGCGAGGTGTGGCTTCGCGGAAAGAACCTGCTGGAAATGTCGCCCGAGCAGCGTGCGCGCGAAGGAGTGTTTCTCAGTTTTCAGTACCCCGTGGAGATTCCTGGCGTGAGCATGGTCAATTTCATGCGCACGGCAGTGAACGAGAAGCGCAAATACGAAGGCAAGCCGGCACTGACTGCCAAAGAGTTTCTGACGCTCATGCGTGAGAAAAAGAAACTGGTGGAGATGGCGGATAAACTCAATAACCGCGCCGTGAATGAAGGATTCTCCGGCGGTGAGAAGAAGAAAAACGAGATATTCCAAATGGCGATGTTAGAGCCGTGCCTCTCCATTCTTGATGAGACCGACTCGGGACTGGATATTGACGCACTGCGGATAGTGGCAGAGGGCGTAAACAAACTGAAAACGCCGCATAATGCCTCCATCGTGATTACCCACTATCAGCGACTGTTGGACTATATTGTACCGGACTTCGTACATGTGCTGGCAGACGGAAAGATAGTGAAGACCGGCACCAAGGAACTGGCACTACAACTGGAAGAACAAGGCTATGAGCAGTTTGAGCACTAACATACTTACTCTTGCCGCGGGCGAACATCGGGAGTTGGTGTTTGTGAATGAGCATAGGCTTGACCTGCATGTGGTGCAGGAGGTTGGTTCTTCGCTCAAAGTGCATGCACTGTATATCTCGCCGACGGCTGCTGTCAATGGGGCTTCGGAGGCGCAGATAACGGTGGAACAGAAGGGAGAGGGCTGCCGGACGGAGATTTACGGCTTGGCGTTTCTGCATGAGGAAGAGCAAGTGCATTTGACAACGAATGTGCAACACCTTGTCGGCGGCGGAAGCAGCGAGCAGTTGATTAAGTTCGTACTGGATGATGCGGCGCAGGGAGAATTCTACGGTCAACTTCGGATTGCGCCTGATGCGCAGAAGACCGAGGCACACCAAACGAACCGCAATCTGCTGTTAAGCGAGCAGGCGGTGATGCGGACACGGCCGCAGTTGGAGATATACGCGGATGATGTAAAAGCCACACACGGGGCAACGACGGGGCAGTTAGACGAGTCGGCGCTATTCTATATGCAGCAGCGTTGCTTGGACGAGCGTACTGCACGCAAGTTGCTCATCAACGCGTTTATGCAGGATGTGGTTAATACCCTTAGCGACGAGCCACTCAAAGAAGAACTACGACAACAAATAACAGAACTATAAATCCAAAATTCAAACTCATTTCACCTATGAAACAAACAGAGAGTACTCCTGTACCCGCATGGGTAAAGTACACCCTAATCCTTGTTATTGTCCTTGGCACCACATTTGCCTTTTTGGTTCGCTGCACGCGCGTAGATAGTAGCGAGGTGGGCGTGCGTTTCAACAAGTTGTCGCTTACGGAGCAGGGGACATTGGATGCGTCGCCTGTAACCGGATATGTATTCTACTGCCCTATCACGACGGATGTGTTCAAATATCCGACCTATGTGCAGCGCGTTGATTACAAGCCCTTCACAGTTACGACTCGCGATGCGGCTATCTTCACGATGGACCCCACGATGGCATACTATCTAAACCGTGCGAAGGCGGTGGATGTCTTCTTTAAGTACCGCCGCGACTTGGCGGATATAGAGGCCGGCTACATGCGCACCGTCATATACGATGCATACCGTATCTCCGCGAACAACTACACGAGCGATGAGTTGATGGCAAACCGCGCGAAGTTTGAGAACGAAGTAAGGCTGATGTTGGACAGCGCGCTGACCGCAGAAGGCTTTATCGTAACGGAGTTCACCTCGCAGATTACCCCGCCGGAGAGCCTGCGCAAGATGATTGACGCAAAGAACGCGGCAGTGCAGGCGGCGCTTAAAGCGGAGAACGAGGTGAAAGAGGCGGAAGCCAATGCGAAGATTGCCGTAGCGAAAGCCGAGGGAGAGGCGAAAGCGATGAAAATTAAAGCCGATGCCGAGGCGTACTACAACCGCACCATCTCTGCCTCGCTGTCGAAGTTGATTATCCAAGAAGACTGGATAGAGAAATGGGACGGCAAGTTACCGCAAGTGCAAGGAGGCGACCAGATGATGCCTGTGGTGAACTTCAATAGCAGCAAGGAATAGGGAATATGAACGAATTTTTAGAGCAAGAAGAACAAGTACTGAAGATGATAAAGACGGTGTTCGACCCTGAAATACCCGTCAATATCTACGACCTCGGACTGATATACAAGATAGACCTGACCGAGCCCGGCGTATGCACTATTGACATGACGCTGACGGCTCCGAGTTGCCCCGCAGGGGAGTTCCTTGTAGAAGACATTAAGCAGAAAGTCGGCAGCGTGGACGGCATAGAGACTGTAAACGTGAATATCGTCTTTGAGCCGGAATGGAGCAAAGACATGATGTCCGAGGAAGCCAAATTGGAGTTGGGAATGCTGTAAAAAAGACCGCGCTACGCGCTGAACGACCGTCTAACGACTGACAGACCGATGACGCTGACAGACCGCCTGCGGCTGTCATACTGATATAGTACGGATGAGTGAATAAGTCTTTAAGCGAAGCAGTCGGACAATGAAATAGTCGGAAAGCGCAGCGGTCAATAATCCATTATGGCAGTATATTTTCTTAGCGATGCACATATCGGTTCGCGGGCTATTGCGGACGGACAGAACCACCAACAGCAGTTGGTGGATTTGTTGCAGTATATCGGGCAAGACGCCACCGCCATCTACTTGTTGGGCGATATCTTCGACTACTGGTGCGAGTACTTTTGGCGAGACCGGTCCAAAGCGCAGTATGCACCGCTGTTGCAGTGCATGCGGAACTTGACGGACAGAGGGATTGCGGTGCATTTCTTCATTGGCAACCACGACCTATGGACATTCGGGCGCTTGGCGAAAGCCACGGGTATGACTATCCACCGTCGCCCACTCGACGCGGAGATAGCGGGCAAGCGGGTGTATATGTGCCACGGTGACGGGGTGTTGCCATCGGATTATGAGAAACTTTATCCTGCGCCTATCTTAAAGAAAATCAAGCGCTTCATTTGGCTTCGGAAGGTCTTCCACAGCCCCTTCTGTCAGTTCTGGTTTCGTTTGCTGCCGCCGAAGTGGGGCAATGAGTTGGGCTACGAGTGGGCAAAGCGCAGCCGCCTGAAAGAGTTGGCACACCCTTGCCCCTATAAGGGCGAGCAGAACGAGGAATTAGTGCTTTTTGCCAAGGAGCAGGAGCGGCTGGGCAACCACCGCGATTTCTACATCTTCGGGCACCGCCATATTGACCTTGACCTGCAAATCACCGGCAGCAGCCGCGTTGTTATCCTCGGCGACTGCTTCCAACAGTGGACATATGGCAGACTGCAAGATAATCGGTTTGAACTGATAAACTATAAACCATAAGACAATGCACACACGCGAAGAACAACTGAAAGCCTTCGACCGCCTGCTGACGGTGATGGACGAGTTGCGGGAGAAATGCCCGTGGGACAGGAAACAGACTTTCGAAAGCCTGCGAGAGAACACGATAGAGGAGGTGTATGAACTTGCCTCCGCCATTGTGCAACAAGATAAGACGGAGATTAGCAAGGAGTTAGGCGATGTACTGCTGCATGTAGTATTCTACGCGAAGATGGGCAGCGAGACGGGCGACTTCGACATAGCCGATGTGTGCAACCGTATTTGCGACAAGTTGATTTTCCGCCATCCGCATGTGTATGGCGAGGCTGCTGCGAAGAATGCAGAGGATGTGTGCCATCTGTGGGAGCAGGTGAAACTGAAAGAGAAAGGCGGCAACAAGACCGTGCTGGCGGGTATCCCCGAAGCACTGCCCGCGTTGGTGAAAGCCTATCGCATACAAGACAAAGTGGCAAACGTAGGCTTCGACTGGGAGAACCCCGAAGATGTGTGGGCAAAAGTGAAAGAGGAGATAGGCGAGTTTGAAGAAGAATGCCGCAAGGAGGGGCAGACGCGCGAGGCGATGACGCAAGAGTTCGGCGACCTGCTGTTCGCATTGGTGAATGCCGCCCGCAAGTACAAGATACGCCCCGACAACGCATTGGAGATGACTAATCAGAAGTTCATCCGCCGCTTCAACTATATTGAGCAGCGCGGGACAGAGATGGGCAAGCGCATGGGAGAGATGAGCCTTGACGAGATGGAAACCCTATGGCAGGAAGCCAAACAGGTGTTGGATAAAGGATAAAAGATAAAGGATAAAAGACTTATTACCCTCGTCTCTGAAAAACCTGAGCGTGGATGCTATTTCGTCTTTTATCCTTTGTCTTTTATCTTTCGTCTTTGACTATTGCGCTGTCTGTTGGATGGTAAACTTGGTAGGCGAATACTTGGAGTCTGATTGTACTTCCATAGTGATATCCGTAGTAGCGCTCTTGCGTGGGATGTAGCGGATGGGGAACACTGCCATGTTGTAACCCGGAAGGAAACTTAGCGTGCCGGCAGCGATATTGCTCTTGGCGGTATCCAAAGCAAACATAATAGAGTCCATTGCGAGGTATTCCAGTTGCAGTGCCGCAGTGTCCCATGTAGTATGGAAGCCGGTCAGCATATTGCCCTGTGCACTGAGAGCCACTACCATCCGCACTGTATCGCCCACATGAATGGTGTCGAGCACTGCCTTTCCGTCTTTATCGTAACGGTAGCCAAGAGTATCTTTCACCACTAAGGTGTCAGCAGGTCCGCAAAAGCGTATGGGCAGGGACAGAGCAATCTGAGGAGTGTACTGAGAATTGTTTTCAAACTCACACGAGGCAGTAAGCAGCACCAGTGCCATTGTGAGAATAACAAAAGAAATCTTTTTCATACTATTTGGTTGTTTATTTGAAAGAGTATAGAAACTCCATAGATTATTAAGTGTTTTAGGGCGTATAGGATTACTCCTACAAAAAACGAGCCAAACGGGCTCGTTGTGCGGCATAAAGGACTCGAACCTTCACTCTGTTAGGAACCAGATCCTAAGTCTGGCGCGTCTACCAATTCCGCCAATGCCGCGTGTATAGTAACGAAATCGGGTGCAAAGGTACAACATTTTTTTCATATATGCAAGAGAATAGCGAAACTTTTTACCATAATCTGCCCAATGGTGTGCGATTAGTGGTGCGCAGGATTGATTCGCCGGTGGTCTATGTGGGTGTGATGGTCGGTGTGGGCACCCGAGACGAGTTGCCTACCGAGAACGGTATGGCGCACTACATTGAGCACTGCGTCTTCAAAGGAACGGAGCGGCATACCGCTCGGCAGATTATCAATAGTATAGAGGGTATCGGCGGTGAGATAAACGCCTACACGACAAAGGAGGAGACCACTTTCTATGCCGCTACGCTGCCCGAGCACCTCAGGCGCACGCTTCGTCTGCTAGCGGAAATGGTGTTGCGCCCCACTTTTCCAAAACACGAGACCGACAAGGAGTTGGGGGTTATCTTCGACGAGATAGAGAGTTACAACGACTCTCCGAGCGAACTCATCTATGACGATTTCGAGGGGATGCTCTTCGACGGGCACCCTCTGGCAATGCCTATCCTCGGCACCAAGAAGACCCTTCGCAACATCGGCTCATCCTCGGCTTATCCACAGCAATGGATGCGTCTGCACTATCGGGCGGAGCGGATGGTGGTCTTCTGTCAAGGCAGTATTGCCCCCGAGCGTTTTTTCCGCCTCGCTGAACGGGAGTTTGGAGGGGTCGGCGTTGGCGAGAATCCATCCTGTAACCCTGCAGGAAACCTGCGGGAGACCCGCGACAGACCCGCGACAGCCCCGCGAAACAGACAGCATATATCCTACAAGCGCCACACCCATCAGGTGCACGCTATGTTGGGGAATATCGCTTACCCTCTCGGGCACGAACTGCAATTACCATTCTATCTCCTTAATAATATAATAGGAGGAGGCAGCCTTAACTCTCGGCTCAATCTGCGTCTGCGTGAGTCTCGCGGGCTGGTTTATACCGTGGAGTCCACCTATACGCCTCTCTCGGATACGGGCTATTGGTGCACCTATTTCGCTTGTGAACCTGAGCATTTCGACGAGTGTTTGCGGCTCTGCAACGAAGAGTTAGAGAAACTATGCTCCCACCCGCTGAGCGAGCAGCAGGTGTCGAAAGCCCTGCGGCAACTGCGCGGGCAGATGGCGATTGGGTCACTCAACCAAGAAAACAATGCCCTCGCCATGGCGAAGTCGGTCTTGTATTTTGGGCACGCGCCGACATGGGCGGAAACATTTGAGCAAATTGCACAAACAACAACCTCTCAATTAATCAAAGCGTCAGAAGAAATACTGACACCTTGTCATTTGTCTATTTTGACCTACAAATAGGCTGATTTTTATGTTGTACAGCTCATTTTTTTTCAATTTAGTATTAAAAAATATGTTTTTCGGCACATTTTTGAAGGAAAAGTGCATTTTTCTTGCCAAATATTTGCATATATAAAAAAAAAGCCGTATCTTTGCGCACTTATTCAATAAACGGGATAAAATACAGATAGCAAAAAGTAAGCGGATGGAAGGAGATACCGCTGAAAAAAGGTAAGCACGATAACAAAACTCTAATTAAATAAACAAACGGATGAAAAAGTTCTTTACACTTATGGCGCTATGTATGCTCAGCATCGTGATGATGGCGGAGCAGCAGGTTAGCGGTGTGGTAGTAGATGAGAAGAACGAGCCGATTATCGGTGCAAGTATCCAAGTGAAGGGTGGGACCCAGGGTACGATAACCGATTATGATGGTGAGTTTTTCCTGACGGTACCCGATGATGCTACCGTGTTGGTAGTAAGTTATGTCGGAATGCAGACGCAAGAAGTAGCCGTCAAGCGCAGCGTGCGCGTAGTGTTGCACGAGGCCACCGAGGTGATTCAAGAGGTGGTTGTAACCGGTTATGGTAATGTGTCGAAGGGTAGTTATGCCGGTTCGGCGCAGGCAGTGGATGCCGAAACCATTGAGAAGAAGAGCCCGACTGAGATATCCAAGGCACTGACCGGTGAGGTAGCCGGTGTGCAAGTTATCAATACCAGCGGTCAGCCCGGAACCAACGCCACCATTGTGGTGCGCGGTGTGGGTTCGCTCAACGGTAGCAGCACACCGCTGTATGTGGTGGATGGTGTTACCTACGACGGCGACATCTCGTCTATTGACCCGGGTGATATCGCTTCAGTGACAACTTTGAAAGACGCAACCGCCACCTCTCTCTATGGTTCGCGTGGTGCTAACGGTGTGATTGTCATCACTACGAAGAAAGGTAACTCCGGCGATGAAGGGAAGATAGATGTGGATGTGAAGTATGGTGCGAACATGCGTTTGTTGCCTATGTACGAGACTATCTCCAGCCCTGAGCAATACGTAGAAATGTCGTGGCTTGCGCTTTATAATGGTTTTCGTTCCACCGGTTCTACCGTAAGTTCAGCCATAGATGCCGCCCACAATGCACTATATAGCAAAAGCGGTCTGCCCAAAGGCTATAACCTATGGGAGGAAGAAGGTCGTTTCTTAATCTCGGCAGAAGCCTCTGCGGACGGCAAATCGCTGGCAAGATATGGAGCCGACCCCACCTTGATGACCCCCGAGACCCGCCGCAAAGGTTATGAGCAGTTGGAATCATGGAAAGACGCTATTTTCCGCGTAGGTCAAAAGGTAGATGCCAGCATCAAGTTCCATGGCGGTACAGAGAAAGTGAACTACTATACCAGTATCGGTTACCTGATGGACGAAGGCTACTACCAGGCTTCTGACTACAACCGTTTCACTCTGCGTAGCAACATTGACTTCAAGCCTAAAAAATGGCTGAAAGGAAATGTGAATTTATCCTACGCTTATTCTGATATGAACTCACCTGACCAAGACGGCGATGGTGCGATGAACAATGGTTTCTACTATGTGAATGCTATTCCTGCGATTTATCCTGTTTATCTGCGTAATGAGAACGGCGAGACCTATACTGACCCGCGCACGGGAATGTTGGCATACGACTATGGTACAACCTTGAACCGTGCTTTCGGTTTCGGTATCAACCCAGCCGGTTCGCTTCGTTTGGACAAAGAGCGCTATGTAACGAATACGTTGGATGCCAAAGGTTCGTTGGAGTTTAAGTTATACGATGGCTTGAAGTTCACAGTGAATGCCGGTATTCACTACATGAACCAAAAAGGCAGCCAACTTACGAACAAGTATTATGGTGATGCTGAGGGGATTGGTCGTATTCTGCAAGAGGATGACCACATGTTGACTATCTCTGCGCAGGAGTTGTTGGAGTACAACAAGGAGTTTGGAGACCACACTATCCGCGTGATGGCAGGACATGAGAACTACATTTACCAAATGGGGTATATGTACGGCTATAAATCCTACTTGGCAGACGGCAGCAGCCTTGAGTTGGGTAATGGTATCCAGATGAACGATGTGTCCGGTACTACTAACCGCTTTGCCTTGGATTCGTGGTTGGTATCGGCGATGTATAGTTACAAAGAGCGCTATGCTGTTACAGCCAACTACCGTGCGGACGGTTCTTCCCGCTATGCGCCGCAGAACCGCTGGGGCCATTTCGGCTCTGTGGGTTTGGCATGGACATTCACCAATGAAGATTTCTGCGAGCCTGCTCGTGAGTACCTGAAAGACGGCAAGTTGCGTTTGAGTTGGGGTGAGTTGGGTAACCAAGTAAATTCCTTGTATTCTTACACAGACCTCTACACGATTGAGAATGTAAATGGTGAGATAGGCTATGTATGGGGAAGCAAGGGTAATGAGAGCATTACTTGGGAGCGTGCGAACATCACCGACCTTGGTTTGGAGTTCTCTGTTGGCAAGTGGTTAGATGTAGAGTTGGATTATTTCTACAAACTGACGAACAACCTGCTCTTCAGTCGTGCGGTAGCCCCCTCTTTGGGATATAGTTCGCTGCCCGTGAACGATGCGAAGATGGTGAACCAAGGTGTGGAGTTTGGTTTCAAGGTACATGCGATAGACACTCGTAATGTGAAGTTGGATATCCGTCTCAACGGAGCGCACTACACGAACAAGATGTTGGAGATGCCTATTGACTATTATAAGGCAGATGGTACTGCTGTGCGTCAGCAGATGTCGGGCGCTATGTCTGTGGGACACTCCATGTACGACCACTACACCCATGTGTATGCCGGTATCAACGATAAGGGTGAAGCACTGTACGAAGCGTGGTATGACCCCAACAAGGGAGAGTTAGGTGCTGCCTTGGATAACAATGAGCGCAACTACATTCCTTCACTCCACCAATGGGAATTGGATAATCCGGACAAGGATGCCAAGACCTACCTTGCATGCGATAGCACGAACAACGCTTCGTTTGCCACCCTGCAATATACCGGTCAGTCTTATCTGCCCGACTTGGACGGCGGTTTCGGTATCGACTTGGAGGTATATGGTGTAACCATCTCGGCTTCGTGCTCTTATCGTATCGGTGGTTATGGCTATGACTACACCTACATGACCTTGATGGACGACGGCGTAGTAGGCGGACACAACTGGCATGTGGACATGCTTAACTCGTGGACGGAGATGAACACCAACACCAACATTCCTAAGTTGACCAACGGAATGGGCGACTATGCTTCCTTCACCAACATGTCCTCCACCCGTTTCCTGACAAGCAACTCTTACCTCTCGCTCAATGATATTCAGGTAGGTTACAACTTCCCCAAGAAGTTGATTGAGAAAATCAAACTGAACCGCTTGAACATCTATGTCAGCGCAAGCAACTTGGCTATTTTGACCGCTCGCAAGGGTTACAACCCGATGACCTCGTTCACGGGTTCATCTGACACCCATGGCTACAGTCCGTTGTCAACCATTATGGGTGGTATTAAACTATCTTTCTAATGTCTAACCGATAAATAGAAGAATACAGCAATGAAAACAAGATTTTATATACTGACGGCTACATTGGCATTGGCATTGGTAGGTTGCGACTTAAACCAATTGCCAAGCGGTAGCACCATCACCGAAGGTCAGTACGAGCAGATGGACAACAAACTGGAAGGTACGGTGCGCGGTGTGTATTCCAAATTGTACGAGTATGGTGGCGAGCACGACTACTTCGGTCAACGCGGTATTGATTTAGCAACCGATATACTCAGCAGCGATATCGCTATGAAGTCGCAGCGCTATGGTTGGTTTGTAGGCGATGAGCAGATGCAGACCTATGGTCGTCGCGCCTATTTTTGGAGTTACTATTACAACATCATCCGCCTTTGCAATAAGGGTATCAATGGATTGGAGGCGTCGGGTATTCCTGAAGCAGATGCAGATGCTGCCAAGACTATGACAGATGAGGAGTACACCAACGGCTACTATTATGCGCAACTGCTGACCATGCGCGGATGGGCATACGCGGGACTGCAACGCTTCTTCTGCAAGACCATTGATGAGATAGACATCCATACGGAGTTGTCTGTACCTGTCTATACGGAAGACGACACCCGCAAAGACACCCTCTTGGGTGCTCCGCGTTCTACGGCAGAGGATGTGTATCTGCGAGTGGAACAAGACTTGCTTGACGCGATTCAGTATTTCTCCGTTTTTAACAAGGTAGACCGCGGTAGCAACAAATTGGAGGTAAACATCGATGTGGCACGCATGACCTTGGCTTATTCCTACCTGAACAAAGGCGACTATAAGAACGCACTGAAGCAGGCAGAGGATCTCCTCGGAGAGACCACAGCAGAGATTCTTCCCCGCGCAGAGGTGCTGACCAACGGCTTCAACAACAAGGACACGAAGTCGTGGATTTGGGGATTGGATGTTACGGTAGAGAACACTACCTCTTTGGCTTCTTTCTTTGGTCAATGCGATATCTACTCCTACTCTTATGCTTCGGCGGGCGATGTGAAAGGAATAGATGCGAACTTGTATAAGCAGATTCAAGACATGAAGTGGGACATCCGCGAGGGCTGGTGGAACAACTACTACAACGCTAACCCCAAGGCAGACCCCAACTATCAATACGCCCCTGATGGCAAGTTCTTCTCTGCTTCAAGCACAGAGCCTATGTCAGACCGCGATTGGTTGAGCGACCTTGTGTATATGCGCGTGGAGGAAGCGTACCTGATTGCCGCAGAGGCAGCATGGCGCAGCAATGACGATGTGAAAGCCAAGGAGCGCCTGAAAGAATTGTTAGACGAGCGTTTCAAAGACGGTCAGAAAGCAGCGTTAGATGCTTATTTGGCTACTTTGTCCGACCACGAAGCATTAGGTGAAGCCATCCGTTACAACTGGCGCGTGGAACTCTGGGGTGAAGGTCGCGGCTTGCAGACATTCCGTCGTTGGGGCAAAGAAGTGGAGCGCGGCGACAATCACATGTACAAGAGCCGCTCCAGCATGTCGCCTTTCCAGCCCGGTATCACCACCTTTGAGATTCCTACCGGTGAGACAATGTACAACCCTTATCTGCGTCAAACAACCGAATTAGCAACAAAACAATAATTAATCAACTAACAACAAACTATTTTTTAAGTTATGAAAAAGTATTTTATGCTTGCGCTTAGCGCAATCGCAATGGTGGCATTCACCAGTTGCGAGCCCACGGACAACCCCGGTGGTAACAATGGTGGCAATGGCGATGATACCGTAGTATCGGTGGTAAAAGTTGCTCCCGAGACGCTTCTTATGAGTGTAGGTCAGACTGAGAAACTCTCTGCTACCGTTACTCCTGCTCCGACTACCGCAGTTACATTTGTTTGGACTTCCGATGACGAGGAAGTGGCTACCGTAAAGAACGGTATCGTAACCGCTGTTGCTCCCGGTACTGCAAACATCGTAGTATCTACAGAAGGTTGCACTCCCGACACCTGCTTGGTGAATGTTACCAATGACGCTGCGTTGGACAACTACCAACTGCTGAGTTATGGTCTCTTCGGTTCTCCTGAAATGATTCCGGGCACAGAGCAAGACCTCAAGATGACTAGCGGTGCTACATATAAATGCCAATTAGGCTATATCAGCATGTATGCTTGGGACAACAATATTAGTTTCGTAAATGGTACCGGCTTCGGTGGTGCAGGTTACTTCTTCGTTGCTGAAGTACCCGTATTTTGGATTACCGAGGGACAGCACCAAGGCTCCTATGTTGGCAATAGTGATGGTTTCTACATTGCTCCGAACCCTCAAGATACCCTTGCTCCTTACACCGCATTGTCAGGCGAACTTACTGATTTGCAAAGTTATGGCGACTTCTGGAAAGCGGTTATTGATCCCGCTACCAAAGAAGTTACCCAAGAGATTGCTGACTTGTATCTGAATTCGCAAGTAGGTACTCAGATTTTCCATATGGACTTTGAAGAGGAGGACCAGAGTTGGAATCTCGGAAATGTAACCGCTGCACACATGTTCGAAAACGAAAACGATGAGTTCCAATACGAGATTACCATAGATTGGTACGATTTTGTGAACGAAAACCGTCTCTATGGTCTGCTCTGCAATGTCAACGACTCGGGCGTTGTTGAGAGCCTTGTTGAGCCTTACGACATGCGTACTATCAAGAAGGATTACACCAATGTAGTGGCTGAGGACAACGGTGGGGAGAACGCAGGCGCAATGTTCGTAAGCAACAAGCACCTGTATCGCAATGCTGACTATGCTGTAAAGCAAGTTAACAACATGAAGATGAACGCTTTGTATCGCAAATAAGAAGTGGTGTTTTGAATATTGAGAGGCTGTCTAACCGGTTGCGTTAGGCAGCCTCTTTTGTATGTAAAAAATAGCGAAAGGAGGGAACAGCCGCAGTTTTTTGGCGTTTTAGGCTGCATTATTTGTCTCTACTCGGGTACGGTAAAGTATCGAGAACGGGTCTGCAATCACTAACTAATCGTTAACTAATCGTTAACTAATCACTAACTAATCACTAACTAATCATTAACTAATCATTAACTAATCACTAACTATATTCACGGGAGCGTATGGTTAGGAAATAAGCCCCGGTAGGGAGGGAGTTTTTGACAAAAGGTATTAAAAAATCACTCTACATTTGCATGTTTCAAAAAAAATGTGTATCTTTGCACGGTTTTTGAATACATTGGGTTGGTGTGCTTATGCGCACGCGCCAAACACAACGAAATAGAAATATGAAGAAACTGTTATTCACTTGTGCATTCGCTCTCGTATGCCTGCATATATCGGCAGTGCCTGCCTCTCCCTACCCTATTGAGATGACACAACCGGACGGCTCTATCCTCACGGTTTATCTGCACGGCGACGAGCATTATAGTTACTACTCGCTGCCCGACGGCACGCCGTTGCGGCTCATGGAGTCTGGCTTTTTTCAGATAGACTCCACCGTTGTTCAGCCCGCAGAGGCGGTTCGAGAGCGTTTCCGCAAAGCGCAGCAGGCCCACCTCAGCACCACTTTCCCGCTGACGGGCAGCCCTCGCTCGTTGGTGATACTGATGGGCTTTCCAGACCTTGCCTTTGCACAGACGAAAGAGAACTTCAGCGACCTGCTGAACCAAAGCGGCTACTCGTACAACGGGGCGACCGGTTCGGCTCGCGACTATTTCATTGCGTCTTCGGACAGCCTTTTCTCCCCTATCTTTGATGTCTATGGTCCGTATGAGGCAGACCACGACATGGCGTACTATGGTGCAGAGGAGGGCGGTTACCACGACCGTCAGCCTTATACGCTTATCGTAGAAGCGTGTCAGAAAGCCGCTGCCGCGGGGGTTAACATGAAGGACTATGACACCGACGGGGATGGCGTGCTGGACAATGTGTTTGTCTTCTACGCCGGCAACAACCAAGCGGAAGGCGGCAGCGCGAACACGATATGGCCTCACCGCAGCGACCTGACGAGCCTGAACATTCAAGTGGGGGGTATCCGTTTGGCTTCGTACGCCTGCACCTCAGAATACCGCGGCACGGGTACGACGCGCGCACCTATCGGCACCTTCTGCCACGAGTTTGGGCATGTGCTCGGCTTGCCCGACTTCTACGACACGAGTTACGACCACTATACGGTTGGCAACTGGGATATCATGTGCTCCGGCAGTTACAACAATCAAGGTCGCACTCCTCCCACCTACGCGAGCCACGAGCGTTTCTACCTTGATTGGCTGAAGCCTGTGCAGTTGACCGAGCCGGGGGAGTACTTCTTGCAACCGCTCACGGAGTCGAACAGCGCTTACCTCATCGCCCCCACTACCCATAACCTCGTGGGCGACAGTCCTTCCCCGAAGGAGTATTTCCTTTTGGAGTACCGCGCGCGTAAGGGTTGGGAGTCCCCGTCCGGCGCACTACCCGGCACGGGCATGCTGGTATGGCACATTGACTACAGCGAAGCCGCTTGGTCGAGCAACACGCCCAACAACGGCAAACAGATGCTGCGGATGCACCTCGAGGAAGCCAACGGTATCTCGTGGAAAGAGCGTGAGGCGGGAGAAGACGGCAAGTCCTCTGACCCGTATCCCGGCACGCAGAACATCACTTCTTTCACTCCGAAACTCCATGACGGGACCGTCCTTCACGAGCAGAACCTGTTCAACATAGCCGAGTCTAACGGGCTCATCAGTTTCATCTACTCCTCGTTGGGCGATGCGGCTATTGTAGCCACTCCGCGCGTGCTGACCCTCACCACTACCGTGAGCGACGAGAACATCATCGAAGACTGGAATCCTCAGTCTTTCGTGCTCGCGGGTTCCGACCTCGATACTGCCCATACCGTATCGCTGTCCACCACGGGGAACTTCTACCTTGCGGCAGCAGACGAAGCGCCGGCTCGCAAGGACAAAGTGTGGAAGAAGTCCATCGTTCTCTCCCCCGACAAAGACGGGCATTTGGAGCAACGCGTGTGGGTTAGTTTCCTACCTGCCAAGCGGAACTGCGATGCCGTGTCTGCCATCGTGAATGTTACAGGTTATGGTGTGGGTACCACCGTGGCACTTACCGCCACTGCACCTCGCCACACCTACATAAAGACGCCCGTGCTCAAGCCCGCGAGCAATATCACTCCCTACTCCTTCCGCTTCGCGTGGGAGCCGGAGAGCGACGCCACCGCCTATTACCTGAACATGTACACCATAGATGAAGGCACCTCTTCGTTTATGCAGAGTTTTGAGAACTTCATGAGTGCTGATGATGTACGCGAAGAGGGCTGGGAGACGACCACCTATACCACCACCACCTCCGCCAAGGCAGAGGGGACGCGTGCGCTATACCTCAAGAAGACAGGCGACTGCGTCACTACGCCCGAATACCCATCGCCTGTTAGCGAAGTATCGTTCTGGCTCAATGCTTTTGCGACAGACCTTGACACCGTGGGCGTGCTCAGTATCGAGGCATGGAACGGCGCGGAATGGCTCCCCCTAAACGACTGCCGGACAGCCGTGCTCAAGACGACGAAGAAAAAGACCATTACCCATACCTTCTCGGCTTCGGACAACTTCACCCGCTTCCGCTTGACCTATACCGACGGCGGCGCGTCCGGTTGTGCGCTGGATGTCTTCACCGCCACTTGTTCGCAGAATATCAACTACATATGCAATAATCTTGAACTCATGGCAGTGGACGACCCCGCCTACACGCTCTACGACTTCACCAACCTCACCCCGTCCACCACCTACTACTGCACCCTGCAAGCCACGGACGAGGGGCTGGGCTGCGAGCCACATCGCACCCCGTTCACCGAGCCGCAGGCAGTTACAACTATGTCCGCCGAGAATACCGACACAGACCGTCACCTGACCTACGACGCGACTACGCACACCGTCTATGTGCCCAACCCCGTGAACGGCAGCGAACTGCGTATCTACGACCATACCGGCAGACAAATTTACAGATGTACCGTCAAGGCGGGACAAAGCGCGTACCTCCTGCCCACCAACATCATGAGCAACAGTATGCTATATGTCGTCAAGTACATTGAGCAAAACGACAAAGGCGCGCTGAAGATGAAACGGAGGCAACCCTATGTCAAAGTAGTCTTATAGAAACAGAACGCGGATGAGTACCTGACTCATCCGCGTTCTGTTTCGGGCACAGCCATCCCTCACTGCTCAGCAGCAGAAAGGCTGCGAGAAGGCGAGCACAACGCACAAAGATACAAAAAAGCAGACCTCTCGGTCTGCCGCCGCCCACGCCTTTGTGCGGAAAGAGAGGGATTCGAACCCCCGGACCCGTGAAGGTCAACGGTTTTCAAGACCGCCGCAATCGACCACTCTGCCATCTTTCCTATGTATGGATAAAGGATGAAGGATAAAAGACGAAAAAGTCTCAACTCTGAAAACCCATAGGCGAAGGTAATCAGTTTACCCCCTCCCTCTGTAGGGAGGAATGAGGAGGGCCCTCTCTTTTATCTATCCCCTCTCCAAAATCGGCTGCAAAGGTACTGCTTTTTTTTCAAATATGCAAATACATATTGCATTTTTATGATTTTTTGTCCTTTTATTTGTGTATCTCGATTTTTTTTCGTACCTTTGCAGCCGCTTTGTGTGGATAAAGGATGAAGGATAAAAGACTTATTACCTTCGTCTATGAATTTTCAGCATCAATACTATTTAGTCCTTCATCATGTGTCCTTTATCCTTCATCTGAATAGGGTCCTTTATCCTTAATCTAAAAACAGAATATAAACCAACATTATAATAAACATGAACATCAAAGTAAGTAATGTGAATCAACCTCAGTGGAAAGAGGTGAATGTGCGTGCTAAGTTGCCCGCAAACCTTGACAAATTGCAGGAACTCGCCTACAATTTGTGGTGGGTATGGAACTCGGAGGGGAAGAACCTCTTCCGTCAAATCGACAATGAAGCATGGCACCGCGCCCAGTCTAACCCCATTATGCTCCTCAACACGATTAGTTACGAGCGAATGCAGGAACTGAGCAACGACCAAGCCTTCATGGAGCAATTAGACAAGGTGTATGCCGACTTCCGTCGCTACATGGACGCTCCGCGCGACAAAAAGAAACCGTCAATCGCTTATTTCTCAATGGAATATGGTCTGACCCATGTTCTGAAAATCTACTCGGGTGGTCTCGGAGTGCTCGCCGGCGACTACCTGAAAGAGGCATCCGACTGCAATGTCGATATGACGGCTATCGGTTTCCTCTATCGCTACGGCTATTTCACACAAACACTCTCGCCCGAGGGACAGCAATTGGCTAACTACGAGGCGCAGAACTTCAGCAACCTGCCCATCACGCAGGTGAAAGAGGCAGACGGAACCCCGATGATTGTTGATGTGCCCTACCCCGGACGCACCGTGCACGCCTACCTGTGGAAGGTGGCTATAGGTCGTATCAACCTCATGCTGCTGGACACCGACAACGAACTCAACTCCGAGTGGGACCGCCAAATCACCCACCAACTCTACGGCGGCGACTGGGAGAACCGTATCAAGCAGGAGATTTTGCTCGGTATCGGAGGTATGCTCGCCCTGAACAAACTGGGTATCAAGAAAGATGTTTACCACTGCAACGAGGGACACGCTGCCCTCATGGGCTTGCAGCGCATGGTGGACCTCGTGCAAGGCGAAGGCTTGACCTTCAACCAAGCGAAAGAAGTGGTACGCGCAAGCGGACTCTACACCTGCCACACACCCGTCCCCGCAGGACACGACTACTTCGAGGAGGGACTCTTCTACAAGTATATGAACGAGTACGCAGGCAAGTTGGGCATTGAGTGGCACGACCTGATTGGATTGGGCCGTACTAACCCCGATGACAACAACGAGAAGTTCTCTATGTCTGTCTTCGCACTCAACACCTGCCAAGAGGCCAACGGCGTAAGTTGGCTCCACGGAGAGGTCAGCAAGAAGATGTTCTCCCCCGTTTGGCCCGGCTACTACCCCGAGGAGTTGCATGTGGACTATGTTACCAACGGCGTGCACATGCCCACATGGGCTGCCAGCCAGTGGAAAGAGGTCTACGAGCGCACTTTCCCCGCTGAGTGGATTAACGACCAGTCGAACCTCGACATGTGGAAAGCCTACAACGACATACCCGACGAGGATATCTGGGCTACCCGTATGAACTTGAAAAACAAGTTGATAGACTATATCAAGGAGAAGTTCCAAGAAGACTGGATGAAGAGCCAGGGCGACCCCGCGCGTATCGTGCGCGCGCTCAATGAGATGAAGGCGGAGAACCTCATCATCGGCTTCGGTCGCCGCTTCGCTACCTACAAGCGTGCTCACCTGCTCTTCACAGACCTCGAGCGTCTCGACAAGATTGTCAACAACCCTCGCTACCCCGTGCAGTTCCTCTTCACCGGTAAGGCGCACCCCGCAGACGGTGGCGGACAGGGACTTATCCGCCGTATCATCGAAATCAGCCGCATGCCACAGTTCCTCGGTAAGATTATCTTCCTCGAGAACTACGATATGCGTCTTGCGAAACGCCTCATCAGCGGTGTGGACATCTGGCTCAACACCCCGACCCGTCCGCTCGAGGCGTCCGGTACCTCCGGCGAGAAGGCACAGATGAACGGCGTCCTCAACTTCTCCGTCCTCGACGGATGGTGGTACGAAGGATATGTCAAGGGCGCCGGATGGGCACTCACCGAGAAACGCACCTACGAGAACCAGGCACACCAAGACCAACTCGACGCCGCTACCATCTACCAGATGTTGGAGAACGAGATTATCCCGATGTACTATGCCAAGAACTCCAAAGGCTACTCGCCCGAGTGGGTTCAGACCATCAAGAACTCCGTTACCAAAATCACACCGCGCTTCACTACCAAGCGCATGATGGACGACTACTTCAACAAGTTCTACAACAAACTGGCTAAACGCCATGCACTGCTCGCCGCTAACCACTACGCTACCGCCAAGGAAATCGCGGCTTGGAAAGAGAACATGGCTGCCCACTGGGACGAGATTGAAGTCATCAAGGTAGAGATGCCCGACATGGCGCAACCCAATGTCGGCGAGAAAGTGCGCGTAGCCGTTGAACTCGACACCCACGCGCTCAACGACAAGGGGCTCGGCGTAGAACTCGTCGCTATCCGCACCTCCCTCCACAACAACGATAAGTTGTACGAGGTTGAGCCGCTGAAACTCGTCAAGGCAGAGGGCTCACACCTCTTCTTCGAGACCACCTACCAGTTCGACTATGCCGGCGGCATGAAGTTTGGCTTGCGTATGTATCCGCAGAACGACCTCCTGCCCCACCGCATGGACTTCTGCTATGTTCGCTGGATTTAAGCGACAGTAATCCGTTTCCCTGCCCACAGCAAGGGAAAGATGAGGGTGTGCCAAGTTATTTCGGCACACCCTCTTTTTGACAGCGGATGGCAACGGTACTTATTCGATGCACGCAGATAAATAACCTATAGGGCTCACTGGTAAAACCCTGTGTTGATTAGGAGAAAATGGTGCTCAATCTATAGAGGAAGAACTTCACGTCCTTAACCCCTCTCAAAGCCGCTCTGAAGGTTTTGATTTTAGCGTTGAGCGATTCGGCATAGGCATTCGTA